>DAONFA010000009.1 GCA_035403355.1 Candidatus Cloacimonas sp.
ACCAGTGACCTCTACGATGTGAACGTAGCGCTCTAACCAGCTGAGCTAATCACCCTCCAAAATATTAAGTCAGATATTAAATCAGGAGGGTTCCCAAAAAGACAAAATAATAAGCTAAACTCATAACTATCAGTAAAAAAGTGGTGGGAGATACTGGATTCGAACCAGTGACCTCTACGATGTCAACGTAGCGCTCTAACCAACTGAGCTAATCACCCATCTGCGGTCAGAATTATGGAGAAGGGAATTTTGTCAAGCTCGGAATTGAGAGGGGTAGTTACAAAGAGAAAATAGATTTTTTCAGCCACCGAGAACACCGAAGACACCGAAAGGTTTTTTACAAAGAGAAAAGAGGGTAGATTGAGAATTGAGAATTGAGAATTGAGAATGTAGTAAGCGGAACAGTGAGATGGCAAGATAGGTTTTTTTAGCCACCGAGGACACCGAAGACACCGAAAGGTTTTTTTACAAAGAGAAAAAGAGAAAAAGAGAAAAAAGATAATTTAATAAACTTTCGGTGGCTTTGGTGGCTTAAGTGTTTTCAGTGTTTTCAATGTTTTCAGTGTTTTCAGTGTTTTCGGTGGCTTATAAAAAAAGCCGAGGAACAGCGTTTTCCATTAACACTACAATTATCAATGGCATAGTAGCTACAAGTATTTTTCAGTGTATTCAGTGTTTTCGGTGGCTTCGGTGGCTTCGGTGGCTTAAGTGTTTTCAGTGGCTTATAAAAATCGGAGTATGGGAACATAAATTGCTTTATTTATAAGTTATTAGGTGTGTTATAGTGCTTTGAGGAAATCTCAGCTAATGGTGTTTCAGTTTTTTTTAAGCTGTAAAGGAGGTAAAAAAAATGAAACGCATCGTCTTATTTGTATTACTATTTATTGCCGTTATTTCGGCTTGGTCAAATCCCATAGAGCCAAATCTAATCAGCAGATTTTGGTTTGAGCCGGAAAATATATTGCAGATTGAGCTTTCTCAATTTGTAGGTTTATTTCAGGCAGCAGAAATAACTTATCTTGATGCAGAGGATTCCCTAACTATTCAGGTTAATCCAAATGCGACATCTGTTCAGCAAGTTAATATGCCACAGAGTATTAACACGCCTGAAAGTGGTTTTTTCACTATCCGAATTCCGCAGCAATTTGAGGAGACAGTTCACTGGGGAGCTGATTTGGAGAATGATTTAAGTTCGCTGAATGGAACTGAATGTGCAGTGCACATACTTTACACCAATCTGTATGGAGATAGTGTTTATGGCTGGGCAAAAGATATTTCGCCTGCTGTTTGCGGACCGGATTATTGTTCTGCCAGGTTCATTTACAGGGTTGAATGCACCGATTTAAGCGGTTTTCCTCTTGCCGGAGTTTCCGTTTACAACAGTCAATCTGCAGGAAGCGCTTTCGTAAATCCAGCGATTACTAATAGTGCAGGGATTGCTACCGGGGAGCTTTATCCAATGAAAACGCGGATTTGGGTAATAAATCCTATTACCAATGAAACGACTTTCAATACTCATTTTTTTGCCGAGCCGGGAGCAGTTATGCCCTTTTCTGTGCAATTGCCTGTTAGTGTTGAAGATAGCAATATCACTTCAGCAGTGCCCAAGCTTGTTCTTTATCCTTCTGTAGTGAATCCAAATTTGCAGAAAACAATCCACATTTCCTTTTCTACCAAGCTTACGGGCAAGGCAAAACTTGTTTTATACGATTTGAAAGGACGCTATGTTGCAGAAACAGTTTATAACCAGGATGAAGTGGAATGGCAGCTGCCAGAACTATCCAGCGGCGTTTATTTTGTGCGTCTTAGCCATCAAGATAAGGCATTGGGGACAGCCAAGCTAATTATACTAAAGTGAAGGACGCTTTTCTCCTGCTGTTTTTAACAGGAATTATAGCACTTTCAGCTCTCAGTTTTGAAGCGGAAGAGCTGGATTTCTACTTGGAAAGTGATTTATGGAAAATGGACGGTCTTTTTCATTTTGCCAATTATGACACTGTGGCAGTAACGAAACTAATCTATTTTCCAGTGGTTTGTGACAGTTTATGCCTGCCTGTTAAAATTAATACCCTCGCCATTCAGGATAGCAGTGGAGCCGAAGTTACTCTGCTGAAACAGACAAAGAACGGCTTCACTTTTCTGCTTTCTCTGCCCGCATTTTCGTTTTGCACTTTGCGCATAGATTACTCCCAAATCCTGCAGGGAAATTATGCCAAATATATAATTACTACAGCAAATTCCTGGGGCAGAGCTTTACCTTATGCTAAATATACTTTACATCCGGGCATTAATGTTCATATAAGTTCTCTTCCTTTCCCTGTGCAGAAACAAGAAGGAAGAAGTTATGTCTGGGAATTTTATGATTTTACTCCTGCTAAAGAATTTGAGATTACATTCCAAACCCTTTCTGCCACAGAACGGAACTAATATAATTTATTTATTCACACAGCATAAATTTTTGCCTCTTATTTGATTTTTAGCTTCCGGATAACCCGTTTCGGAAACAGAACATTAAATTTAGTATGGGGATGTTATATTTCTTTTTGCCTGAGGGGCTTACACCGTAATCGCTATTTTTGTGTAGCACTAATGGGCTTTTTTATTCGGAAGGACGACGTCCTCGTCGTTCAAGAGCAAGAAGGGGTTGACCAGGAGGTCAACAATCCGATGCCTCCTAAGGGGGCTTTCAGGATGCGGGAAAATTATAAAAAACATTGTAAATTGCATTTTACGAGGGGCTTACGCACCCATCGCTATTTTTGTGTCGCCCTAAGGGGCTTTCAGGATGCGGAAAAATGATAAAAAACATTGTAACTTGCACTTTACGAGGGGCTTACACACCCATCGCTATTTTTGTGTCGCCCTAATGGGCTTTTTTATTCGGAAGGACGATGTCCTCGTCGTTCAAGCGCAAGAATAAGTTGACCAGGAGGTCAACAATCCGATGTCGCCCTAAGGGGCTTTCAGGATACGGGAAAAATGACAAAAATTATTGTAACTTGCATTTTCCGAGGGGGTTACGCCACCATCGCTATAATTGTGTAACCCAATAGGATTTCTCGCTCTTAGCCGATGCTCATATCCTTCCGATATGACTCCCATATCGTTCCCGTATCGCAATATGGGAAGGATATGGGATCTTATTGATCTATATAGCGTTAAAGAAAAGGAAAAAAGAAGGGAAAAAAGAAGAAAATTATCATTGTCATCCTTCCCTTTACTTGAAAAAAAGCAAACATACCCAGTGAAAAGTTACTATCTATTAGTTATAACTTACGGTAAATAAAATGCTTAGCTGAAAGCAAAGGGAAAACAGAGAAAATACTATTTGACACTTAGCCCGAGGATAGGATTATGAGAAAAAAATTATTTATGAAAAAAGAGGAGATATGCGTGTATTAGTTTTGAATTGCGGAAGTTCTTCCATCAAGTATCAGCTGATTGATATGGATACAGAAAACTTGATGGCTGAAGGCATCGTAGAAAAAATCGGGGAAGATATTGCTCTTTTCACCTATAAAAGCCGGAAATACACTAAAAAGAAACGGGAAATGGTGATTGATAATCATGAGCAGGGTTTGCAACTTATTTTGGAAGCGCTGATTGACCCTGCCAATGGCGTTTTGAACGGTTTGGAAGAAATTGATGCCGTAGGACATCGTTTAGTTCATGCCGGAGAGCATTATTCCGATGCTGTAATAATAACCGGGCATGTTATTCAAGTGATGCAGGAATGTGTATCGTTGGCACCGTTGCATAATCCTGCCAATTTAAAAGGGATTGAAGCAGTTCAGATAAATATGCCAAATTGTCCTCAATGCGGTGTTTTTGATACTGCTTTTCATCAAACGATGCCGGCTATGGCATATTTGTATCCGTTACCTTTGGAGCTTTATACAAATTACAAAATTCGGCGCTACGGTTTTCACGGGACAAGTCACAAATATGTCAGTTTGAAAGCCGCAGAATTTTTACAGCGTCCTTTAGAATCCTTAAAAGTTATTACCTGCCATTTGGGAAATGGTGCCTCTATGACTGCCATCAAAAACGGCAAATCCATTGATACTTCAATGGGTTTCACTCCTCTGGAAGGGTTAATGATGGGAACTCGTTGCGGCGATATTGATCCTGCTATTCCCATTCATTTACAACAACAATTGGGATTAACTGTGGACGAAGTGAATAACATTCTGAACAAAAAAAGCGGGATGCTTGGTTTGAGTCATATTTCTAATGATATGCGGGAAATTGAAGATGAGATTTTGGTGAAAAATAATCCCAAGGCAATTATGGCGCTTAATGTATATGCCTACCGCATAAAGAAATACATTGGCAGTTACTATGCTGCCTTAAACGGCTTAGATGTGCTGATTTTTACCGGCGGAGTTGGTGAAAATATGCCTATTTTGCGTGAACTTGTGTGTCAAGAGATGGATGCTATCGGCATCAAAATTAACCCGGAAGAAAACTCCAAACACTCTGAGGGAATCCAGGTTCTAAATACAACTGACTCCCGGGTTACGGTTCTGAAAATACCTACCAATGAAGAACTGATGATTGCCCGGGAAACAAAACGCCTGCTATCTTAAACTAAAATGCGTATAGATTTGCTGCTGAATAAACTCTGTCTGACGAAAACCCGTTCCATAGCAAAAAATGCCTGCGATAAAAACCTGGTAATGCTAAATGGAAAAGTTGCCAAAGCTTCTGCGGAAGTGAAAACGGGAGATACAATTATCTTTCGTCTGTATAATGCGGAACACGAAATTCGGATAACTAAAATCCCGGAAGGCAATGTAGCCAAAAAGGACGCTACCCTCTATTATGAATTACTACGCAAAGAAGACATTACCTGAAATTATTCCTGAATAGGACTCTGCTGTTTCGCTCTATGGCTTGGTTTTATAAAACAGGATGAACAACTTTGAAAAAGCATATCTTGCTGTTTGTTTTGTTATGCCTTGCGGGATTTCTTTTCTCCAGCTATCCGATTCAGCTGAAAACCAATAACCTGGCTGTTTATGCCCCGAAACCTCTTTCGCAATCTTTGGCGCAAATGCTGTGGGAACTGGATGATAACATTGATGCTTTCCAGATGGAATTGGGGGTTTATCTGGATTCTCTTGCCCCGGTTTATCTGATTGATAGTAATAGAAGTTACCAAACCCTGGCTTTGGGGAAAACAGAAATTGTGGAATTCAGCGATGCTTTCTATAGCGGAACCGAAAAAAGTATCTATGTAAAGCCCCTTGCTTCTATTCAGGAAAATCACCGCAAGGTTTTGATGCATGAATATATTCACTGGTATCTGGATAATATTTTTACGCAGACACCATTGTGGTTTCATGAAGGTATGGCTTCTCATTACTCGCAGCAAATGGGTTTTGAACAGTATCTATACTTTCTGCAGCAAAGCTTTTTAGGAAAAGTTAGTGACCTCTACCGGCTAAGTTACGGCTATCCAAGATACAAAGAGGACTGGCCTCTGTTCTATCTTTCTTCCACAATGGCAGTTAGCTATATGCAAGAGAAGAAAAAAGAAGAGTGGAATGCTTTTTGGGAATTGGTGGCAAAAGAACAAAGAAATAATCAACAGGCACCTTTTATAGATAGCTTTGACTATGCCTACCATACAACTCTGTATGATTTTCATAATGAATTTGCTAAATATACCAGCCATTTACGCTACCAGTATTTGTTTTGGGGGATAAATGCTTTCCTGGCTATGCTAACACCTATCATTTTGCTAATTGCCTGGAGAATTAGAAAAAAACGCCTGGCTGCTTTGCCGGATTTGCCATTACCCGAAGATGATGAAACGGAAATATAACAACCGGAAAAACGATGTCCCTGCTATCTTTTGCCAACTCAATAATGCCTCTGAACAACCTCTTCCGGCTACCCTTTCCTGCAATTAAGTAAATGGAAAATCTGCAATCTCATCCCTATCAACCTTTTATCCCCAAAGATGCCAAGGTTCTGCTTTTAGGCAGTGCCCCTCCCTATCGTTTTTGTACCGGCATTGCCGATAACCTGAAAAACAAAGATATGGACTACTATTATGGCAGTTACAGTAACTTGCTTTGGGATATCTTATTTCAAGCGCTGAACCCGGAAAAAATAAATTGCCTTGCTCAATTCAGGTCTTTAGAAGGGAGCAGGAAAAGTAAAACGGCTGCCCAAGTTCAATTTCTGCAGCACTTTTTGGCGGAAAATTTTCTGGGGCTGGCGGATATTCTGATGCAATTTACCAGAAAAGACACCGGCGCAGAGGACTTTAAGCTTACAGTGCTGAAATATCAGGATATTTTAGGCATTTTATCTGCCAACCCTTCCCTGGTAAAGATTTTATGCACCAGCAAAAATAGAGTTCATTACTGGTTGCTGGATTACTTAAAACAACAAAACAGCATAACTATCTCGGAACTAAAGGATAACGGCAAGTCCCTTACCCTGAAAAGTAATCCTGCGCGGGTAGTAAAAATAGGTATTTTACCTTCTCCTTCTGCCCGAAGTGTGATGCACTATGCTAATAAAACTGAATTCCTGCAACAGGTTTCAGGGATATACAAGCAAGCTATTATGAATGAAGAATGATAATGTTAATGCCCTGGAAACAGGTGCGAGTTTGAGATTTCGGAATGGGTAATGGTAATCATATTGAAAACCCCTAAAAATCTTCTTACCCTACCCTGTTTCCTGTATGGGCAGAATTGCATAATGTCTTTTCCTGCAAGAAGTAATCTTCTTTTAATGCGGTTATTATTTACGCTGTTTAGAGCTGGTTTCTCTTTTTCGCTGCTAACCGTTTAACTTTGCCCAAACTTCTTTTTCTACATCAGCGGCAATCTTTTTACAACTTTCCAGTAGTTCTTTGGCTGTGGCAAGGGTTTTCTCTTTAAAATGCTCATCCGTAATACCGGGGAGATTAATTAAGATATTATAGTAGGCAGCTTGAGATGAGCACAAAGCAGTTAAGGCAGCGACTCCTGCATCGGAAAGAGCATTGGAATTGCCTATTTTAGCTATTTTGGCAGCAAGTTCGGCAGCGCTATTTGCCAGGTGCATTGTTGTAAGTGGTGCATTAATTGCTTCTTGCGTCCATTTTTCTATTTGCGCATTCCGCAATTCAATTTCTGCCTCCGTCTTTTTCGGTAAACGCATTGCCTCCATCATCGCAAAAAAAGCATCTGTATCTTTATCAATAACTTCCAGTGACTTTTGTTTTATATCCTGTCCTTGCGGTGCCAGTTTCAATGCTTCTTCCGTAACCTTTTCATAGCCCTTTTTGCCAATTGTGAGGTTAGCTACCATAGCAGAAAGAGCTCCACTTATTGCCGAACAAAGAGCAGCAACGCTTCCTCCTCCGGGGGCAGGTGCATCTGTAGAAAGCAAATCGCAAAATGCATCCAGTTTTAAGTTTACCAACATTTCTTTGCGGGCAATGGCATATTCAATAACTTTTTTATCTACTTCAAAGGGAGCCAATTCTGCCAGCCCCATAGATTGAATAGCCGTTTGCATAATCATCTTTTCCGGAATGCCCGTGCTCTCGTTCAAGCGTTGTAAATAAAATTTCCCTGCTTCCACTAAAGCAGCTTTGGGAATTAAACCAACCAATTCGCTTCCGGTAACTTGCATACCCATTTCAGATGCCAGTTCCCTTACTTTTTCTAAAACCAGTTGCGGAGGGGTTACTTTATAATTTGTAAGATTGATGCTTATTTGAGCCCGGTCGTAACTTTCAATAAACCAGCCCACTGCTTTGCAATGGGAAAATAAACCGGGAATATTAACCGGTTTACCGTTTTCATCTTTCAGCAGCTTACCGTTTTTATCTCTGGCAGGTCTTCCGCTTTCTCTAATTATTTGGGCAATATCACTTGCCTTCTTTTTATCCCGCGTGTTGAGGTTAATGTTATAGGCAATCAAAAATTCTCTGGCTCCAATGGCTGTAGCACCGCTTTTGGCGTTGAAGGTATGGGGTCCGAAATCGGGTTTCCAATAAGGGTCTTTTGCTTTTTCCGATAATGCTTCATATTCACCGCTACGGATATTAGCCAGGTTTTTCCATTCCTCTTTGGTGGCTGCATATTCATATAAGTAAACAGGTATGCCAAGTTCCTCGCCAACTCTTTTTCCTAATTTTTTAGCATATTCCACACATTCATCCATCGTCATTTCTGAAATAGGAATAAAAGGACAAACATCCGTTGCTCCCATTCTGGGATGAGCTCCCTTATGTTTACTCATATCAATTAGTTCCGCTGCTTTTTTAATTGCCTGAAAAGCTGCCTCTACAACTGCTTCCGGTTCTCCCGCAAGGGTAAAAACAGTTCTATTGGTATCGGCACCGGGGTCCATATCCAGTAAAACAACCCCTTTCACACTTTTAATAGCGCTCGCAATGGCATCCAGAATAGCATTGTCTTTTCCTTCACTGAAATTAGGAACACATTCCATCAGTTTCATTCTTTAACCTCTATTTTTGTAGTTTTATGTATTTTAACTTTGATAATCTGCCTGGAAGTGGTTTGCAAAACCTGTATATTATAAGGCGGAATGCTGATAACCTGTCCCTGATGAGGAATTTTTTCCAGGCGGTCTAAAATTAAACCAGCTATCGTTTCATAGTCGCCTTCGGGAAGTTCAATGCCATAATCATCAGCCAGTTTATCAATTTCGGTATCCCCGGCTACCAGCCAGGTATTAAGTCCAACCTTTTGAACAGCATTTTCATCTTCGTCGGTATCATATTCATCTTCAATATCCCCCACGATTTCTTCCAGAATATCTTCCATAGTTACAATTCCTGCCGTCCCTCCGAAAGAATCAACAATAATAGCCATACTGCGCTGTTTGGTTTGCATTTCTTTCAAAAGCACATCCAAATCTACATTTTCAGGCACAAAAAGCGGCTCGTGAATAATATCGCCAGCCGTCATTTCGGGAGTGCAATCCTTCTTCAGGATATCAAAAATAATTAAAATCCCGATTATATCATCAATATTATTGCGGTAAACTGGATAGCGGGTAAAACCCTCTTTACGGGCAAGATTGATTACTTCTGAAAGAGGGGTCTTTTCTTGAACGGCAATTATATCCGTGCGCGGAACCATAACATTTCCGGCATCCAATTCAGTAAAATCCAATGCGTCTTCAATCATTTCCATCTGGTTATCTTCCGTTGCTCCGTTAGCTGCCTCGGAAAGCAAAAAAGAAAGGTCATCTTTGGTTAAATAATCATACTGATAACCCTCTTCCAGTTTCAGCAGTTTGCGCAGGAAGTTATTCAACCAAGTAACAATCATTACAAAGGGCTTAAGTAAATAATAGAAAAACTGCAATAAAGGAAATAATAAAGGTATAAGAGTTTCGGCATTATCCCGAAAAATGGCTTTGGGAGCTATCTCTCCAAATATCAGAACTACTATCCCCACCACCAGAGAAGTGTAACGCGCATCAAAAACAGGAGAAAGAAGACGATTAACCAAATAGGTGGAAAGCGAAGCCATTATTACATTGGAGATGTTATTGCCAATTAAAGTAGTGCCTAAAAATTTATCGGGCTGACGCACAAACTGTAAAATGGCTGCTTTGCTTTTACTCTTTTTTGCCTCCTGCTCCAGTTTGATTTGGTCTATGGAAAGCATACCTGTTTCCAAACCGGCAAATAAAAAACATAACAGCAGAAAAAAAAGGATTACTACCAGGATCAGAACAATCTGAGCCAAAGTCATTTATGTGTTCACCTTTTCGTTTCTCCAGGCAATGCGTAATGCCTGAATAAACTCTTCAATATTTCCTGCCAAAAAGGAATCTAAACTGTAGCTTGTCAAGTTAATTCTATGGTCTGTAACCCTGGATTGAGGAAAATTGTAGGTTCTGATTTTAGCACTGCGATCACCTGTAGAAACCTGTGCTTTGCGCGCTGTGGCAATTTCCTGTTCCTGACGGCTTATTTCGGCATCCAGTAAACGACTGCGCAAAACCTTCAACGCCTTGGCTTTGTTTTTGATTTGGGATTTTTCGTCCTGACAGGTAACTACGATTCCGGTTGGCAAATGCGTTATTCTAACCGCAGAATCGGTTGTATTTACACTCTGTCCGCCATGCCCTGTGCTTCTGTAAACATCTATGCGTAAATCACTATCCTGAATGTCTATATCTATATCTTCCGCTTCCGGTAAAACGGCAACCGTAACTGCCGAAGTATGAATTCTACCCGAGGATTCAGTTACCGGAATACGCTGCACTCTATGCACGCCACTTTCAAAACGCATCAGGGAATAGACATCTTTACCGCTAAGCTGAAAAACGATTTCCTTGTAGCCGCCAAGTTCTGTTTCGTTCATTGAAATCACTTCCAATTTCCAACCTTTCAATTCCGCAAAGTGGCTATACATTCTAAATAAATCGGCAACAAAAAGAGCTGCTTCTTCCCCTCCTGTTCCGGCACGGATTTCAATAATGGCATTTTTGGAATCGTTGGGATCAGAAGGAATAAGCAAATCCCTCAGTTTCAGTTCTACCTGCTCCAGCTGTTGCTGTAAAGAGGTATCCTCTTCTTTAATTAGAGCAAGCATTTCCGGGTCGTTTTCCGTTTTCTCCAGTTCTTTAACTTCCGCCAGGTGTTTTTCCAGCTTCTGATATTGTTTCCAAACGGTATTAATTTCTTTAAGTTCTTTAAAGCGTCTTAAACAATCCCGATATTTTTTGGCATCGCTAATAATGGCAGGATTGCTTATTTGTTCCTGCAATTCCTGCAGTTCTTTTTCCTGGTTTTCCAGTTTTTCTGTGGGTAGCAAGGTGTTTTTATTCCTCTACTATAGTTACATTATGTTCACTTAAATCCATATCCAGAGCAGCTTTCATTGCTACCAAACCAATTTCTATCATCTCGTTATCCGGGGGCTGGGTAGTAATATGCTGTAAAGCCATTCCGGGAACGGTTAACAGTTTTACTACAGGATGATTCAGATTTTTACCGGAAAATTTCAGCACTTCATAAGAAACGCCTGAGATGAGAGGAAGCAATAAGATATGATAACCCAAACGCAAATAAACCGGCACAGGGGAATGTAATATATAAGCCGAAACCAAAGTATCTACAATAGAAAATATAAGAATGCTGATTAAGAGGACAAAAAAGATGAAACTGGTGCCACAACGGGGATGAATTGTTGACCAATTCTGTATCTTCTCAATTTCCAAAGGACAATTATGTTCATAAGCATTCACATTTTTATGCTCCGCCCCATGATAGCGAAAAAGGCGTTTTATATCCTTCATCAGGGAAATCAGATAAACATAGAGCACAAAAAAGACAATCCTGATAGCTCCCGCAAAAAGATTAAATAAAACATCCTTGCGGGCAAGATGCATCCAGTCCGCAAGCTTATAAGGTAACCAGCCGAAAAGCAAAAAAGCTAAACCGAAAGCTACAATGTAACTGATAATATTTGCCGTATTTTCTGCGGTCTTACTGTGTTTTTTCACTTTTTTGCCTTGGCTTGCTTCTTCCGCCAGCAAATCCAGTTCAAAACGATTAGCAGAAAAGGTGAGGGTCTTTATTCCAATTATCATCATCTCAATCAACGAGATGAAACCCCGGATTATTGGTAAACCGAGGAATTTCTTCTTTTGCGTGATACTGATGAACGAGGTCTGCAGAAGTTCTATCCTGCCATCTTTTCTCCGTATGGCGGTTGCCAGTTTTTCCGGACCGCGCATCATTACCCCTTCTATAACTGCTTGCCCGCCAACACTTATTTCTTTCTTTTCCTGCATTTTTCTCCTAAGATAGAAAAACGCCATTTCTCCGACTTCTGAAAACGGATAAAATGGCGTAAATCGGGTGTAAAACCCTAATTATCTTGTTTAAGGTTATATTTCTTGTTAAATTTCTCTACCCTACCGGCTGTATCAATAATCTTCTGCTTTCCTGTATAGAATGGATGGCAAGCATTGCAAATTTCTACTTGCAATTTATCTTTTGTGCTCCGGGTTTGAAATGTATTTCCACAGGCACAGGTTACTGTAACCATATCGTATTTGGGATGAATTCCTTTCTTCATTTATCTTCTTCTCCTTGTTTATAAAACAATACGAATAACCATAAATTTGGCTGGCTAAATTATGTCAATATAAAAAGTCAGGGAGGGTTGAGGGATTTATTCTGTATTCCTTGTTTGGTCTGAAAATTGCTTTATACTGTATAGTTGGAGGACGCTGTTCCTCTGCTAAAAAAATAGGGGTGCTTTAGCGAGCCCCAAATACACGAAGGAAGTTACAATGAAGATTGCGTTTTACACGATATTATACAGCATCCTGTTATTACCTGCATTATTAAGTGCTACTCTGCCTACCTGTTATTATACTTATAATCAGATTTACACTTTATTGCAAAGTTATGAACAGGCATATCCAGAAATAGCCAAACTTTATACTATCGGTTATTCTCAACAGGAGCATATTCCGATTTACGCAATGAGGATATCAGATAATGTGGAAGTGAATGAAGATGAGCCAGCTTTGCTTTTTACCGGTCAAGTTCATGCGGAAGAAGTTTTGGGAGTGCAAACCACGATGGCTAATATTGCCGAAATTTTAACTAATCATAATCAATACCCTTATTGGCAATGGATTGCCCAGCTTGACCTGTGGTTTATTCCTACTCTCAATCCTGAAGGGCATAATGTAGTAACAGCAAATCTGGATGTTTCCTACCGTAAGAATAAAAGGGATAACAATAACAACGGCATTTTTGATTTTAATCCGGTAACCGGTAGGGATATTGACGGTGTAGATATAAACCGCAATTTTGCCTTTAACTGGGTGCATGGTGATACTCTTTATTGTCCGGTGGGAGATGAAGTTTTTGATTATTATCGCGGTCCTGCATCAATGAGTGAAAGTGAAATAATTGGATTTCAGCAGCTTTGCGAGCAATACAAATTTATCTATGCGGTCTGCTGGCATTCTTCGCGCGGAGGTGGTTTATCGGAAAAGCTTTACTATCCTTTTAACTGGAAAAATGTTCGTCCCAGTCCCGACCTGAATTTTACTGCCTCTATTGCTACAGGTTTTGCTTCTCAAATTCTCAAACAGGATGGCACGGGAACTTATCAGGCATACCCTAATTTGAGTCGTCAGGGTGCCTTTCACGATTGGCTGTATCAGCAATATGGTACAATCGCTCTTTTAGTAGAATGTGGAACCAGAGATATTCAACCGGATTCTACAGTTATGGTTGGAACCGTGCAGCGTTGCAGCAATGGAGTTCGCTGGTTGATTAACCGGGCTTTAATGATTAGTTCGGCAGTTCCTTCTTCTTCTATGCTTACGGGAACAGTTACTGCCAATGGCGTTCCTGTAGAGGCAGAAATCATTATTCAGCAACACAGCGCTCCCTGGTTTCGTCCCAGAACTTCTTTTGCCCAAACAGGCAAATTCTATCGTCCTATTGCCAGTGGTTCTTACACCGTTATAGCCCGGAAAAAGGGTTATTACGATAAGGTTATCAATAATCAGATAGTTAATAACGGTAACTGGACTCCCATTCAGATAAATCTTGAGCCAAAACCTGCGGCTACTTTAAGAATTGGAGTTCGTAGCGGTGCAGAACCTCTTTCTGCCAGAGTTATTATCGGTGATGTTTTTCCTGATACTCTTTGGGTAAACGGTTTTGCCAACCTGAATACTTACGCGGGAGAATATCCTGTCCAGATTTATGCTTCGGGTTATACACCTTATATCGGAACCGTAAATCTGGCAGCAGGGCATAATCATTTGGAGTTTAACCTTAGTGCCTCAACTACTGTTTTCACTGAGGACTGGGAAAACGGAAGCTCTGCCTGGGAAATTAACGGACCTTGGAAAGTGCAAAATCAGATTGCCGCTAATGGATATGCCATCACAGATAGCATTGGGGGAAACGGTTTTTACGCTATAAACTGCGATGTTTGGATTAAGACCATCAACCCTATACTGATTCCCGCAACCAATAACACCTGGCTAATTTTCGATTCCCATCTATATACAGAATGGAATTATGACCCTTGCCGCATTGAGGTTTCTCTGGACAATGAACAGTGGCAGGAAATTTGGACTAAATCGGGGCAGTGGGATACTTTTAGAAAGGAATTTGTTTCTTTAGCAGATTATACCGGTCAAGCGGTCTATTTTCGTTTTCGCTTAACTGATTCCTCCAATGATATTGATTTAACCGATCCGGGGTGGACACTGGATAACATTTTAATTGTTAGCGGAACGGCTGTGGATGTTTCCGATCCCAATAATGCCATTGTTCCGATTACTCTGCTCTATAAAAATTATCCCAATCCTTTTAATCCTGAAACCACTCTCAGTTTCACCTTAGCAAAAAGCGGCAGAGCAATTTTGAAGATATACAATCTGCGGGGACAGGAAATTAAGACACTGGTAAACGAGGATTTGGCAAAAGGCGATTACCGCTATGTGTGGAATGGAAAAGATTATGCCGATCGCACCGTTGGTAATGGAGTTTATTTTTATTCCTTAAGTGCTGAAGGCAAAGTACAAACCCGCAAGATGTTGCTTCTGAAGTAATTTTCCGAAGGGCAGATGGCGGAGGGCAGAGAGCCGAGGGCTGAGAGCCGAGGGCTGAGAGAAATAATAGGCCTGGGATGAACAGGATTATAGGGATTTTTGGGATTTGTAAACTTGAATATGCTTCTATAAATGATATGAACATCCAAGTTTTCCGTTCACCCTTCACCGTTCATTCTCAATTCATTCTCTTTTTCTCTTTGTAAAAAAACCTTTCGGTGTCTTCGGTGTCCTCGGTGGCTAAAAAAATCCTATCTCGCCATCTCACCATCTCGCTTAATTCATTCTCCATTCTCAATTCAATCTCTTTTTCTCTTTTTCTCTTTTTCTCTTTGTAAAAAAATCTATATCGCTATCTCTCTCTTTCCATCTCGCCATCTCGCCATCTCGCCATCTCGCTTAGTTAATTCTCAACCCTCAATTCAATCTCTTTTTTCTCTTTCACTTTTTACTTTCCTCTTCTTCTTTGCCCTGAAGAACTTCCTGCAGGTGTTTGGCAGTTAGTTGAATAAGGTTTGCCGAACCTGCCTGCTGGAAGCATTTTAGAGCTTTATTCAGTAATTCCACTACCTTTTCTTTTTCATTCAGGTCTTCATAGATTAACGCAAGATTAAAATAGCCCTTACCGGTGCCTTCTTTATCTCCAACTTCAGAAGTAAGTTGGATATTTTGGGTATAATATTCAATCGCCAGAGGCAGGTTATTTTCTTTTCTGGCAACATTACCCAGGTTCCCGTAAGTATGAGCTATACCTTCGTTATCGCCTATTTTTTTCTGCAATTTCAAGTTTTTAATATATAGTGCTTTAGCTTCGTCTATTTTTCCGGTACTAAATAAAATATCGCCAATGGAATCCTGTTCAAAGGAAATGCCAAAGAGGTCTTTACATTGGCGGGCAATTTTAAGTGCCTTCCGAAAGTATTTTAGCGCTTCAGGATAGTTGGCATCCTGTAAATAGACATCTCCTATGCCATGTAAAACAACACTTTGGAAAACAAGATTGCCCAGGGATTCAAAGATTTTCAAGCTCCGGTGAAAATGGTCTAATGCCTCCTGGTGTTTTCCCATCCGCCTATTTAAAGTTGCCATATCGGAAAGCACTTTGGCAAAACCAAAACGGTCATTAATTTTATCGGCAATATTAATGGCTTCCACATAAGCTTTATGGGCTGCATCCAAATTTCCCATCCGGGTGTGCACGATTCCCAATCCGCTGCTGGCAATGCGTAAAGAGAGATCATCTTTCAGGGCTTTTGCCAGGTCATATTGAAAAAGCAGTGATTTTAGCGCATTCTGATAATGTCCCGTATTCAATAAATGATTTGCTGATATAGCTTCCAGCTTTAATAACAGATAAAGATAGCGTTTTTGTTCTTCTGTAATTTGCTCTTCCGAAATTTGCTGATAGCGGGAAAGCAATGTTGCCAGAGAAGGATTTTTAGCTTTAATCTGCAAAGTGTTTGCCGCCTGTTTTTGAAATTCTCTTTCCAAGTTCTTCAGCAAAGCGGAAAATTCTTCTATCCGGTATAAACGATAGAGGCAATCCAATTGATACACATTTATTTGTTCTCCATATTTACCGGTAAAGTCGGTTACATTTTTCAGATAATTGAGAACGCTTTCATAATCTCCGTTCAGGTAATAGATTCTGCAGCGTAGAAAGTGATACTTATTCAGGAGTTCCCAATCAGAAATATCCGCCGGATTGATAGTATCCAGGTTTTCTTTTGCCACATCCACATCCCCCAAATAGAGCTGTGAATCCACAATACTAAGCACAATATCTATTTTTTCAGCAAGGTCGGTTGAGTGTTGCAGGGCTATTTGATAATAGTAAATTGCCTCGCTGTGGTTAGATATTTTCTGATTTTGATTGGCAGCCAGCATAGCATAATAAAGCGCTTTTTCTGCATTTTCACCCAAGTGATAATGATAGGCAAGCAATTCACTGTGACGAATTGCCAGGGTTCCGTATTTTTCTTCATAAAAAGAGGCAATGCGATTGTGCAGCGAAACTTTTTCTCCCAGTAAAATAGTGGAATAAACTGCTTGCCGCATTAAGGCATTATTAAAAAGATATTGCACTTCCGGAGATAGTGTTGTTATATCTATAATTTCGTTATTTTGCAGTTCCGATATCACCGGCATTATTTCACTTTGGCTAATTCCGCTATGAGTTTCAAAAATCTCATTCAAGGTGAAACCCTTACCGATGATAGATGCCTTTTTTAATATCTCCTTGGCTTCCCGGCTTAACGATTCATATTTAATCATAAACAGATTTTCCACACTGTAAGGCAGAAGACCTTTATTTTGTATCTCCCGGATATTGGATTCCGTTATCAGCATATCGGGATCGGAAAAATGAGACAGTATCTGAGCGCAGAGTTCAATGATGAAACGCGGATTCCCTCCCGCCAAATTGTATAAATAATCCAATGCCTGAAAAGTAATATTGGGAATTTGGGAACGAATCAGCATAAAGACCTCATCCTGAGTTAAGTTCTGCAGCTGCAAAAAAACCGTTTTAGCATTTGCTTTTGCCTGATAAACGGCAGGCATTTCGGTTGTGGTTAAAATTAGGGTCTGAGGTTTAATGCTTTCCTCTTCCAGGCGTTTTTGCAAAATTTGAACCGATAAATCATCCAGCCATTGAATGTTATCCAACAAAACAAGGTCATAATTTTGCATCAGCCGGTTAAGGGAATTTTGCAAAGAACTAAGTAACAGGTCTATCTTTTTTCCGCTGTCGTCAGTTATGGCTGTGCTCTGATTTTGCAAACCTAAGGCGCTAAAAAGAATCTCAGCATCGCGTTCTTCCAATGTTTCCCTAATATATGCTTTCAATTTTTCCGGTTCTGCCAAAGGATCACTAAGCTCCATTGCGTTGCTGATAAACTTTCTGTGGAGAATTAAAGGATCGTGACGGTTGAATTCATCTAAAACGAGGATTGCTATTTTTTGGTCTGCAGCATAGAACCGGCTTAAAATCTGCCAGCTGAGAAAGGATTTTCCCGTGCCGTGTTCTCCGGCAATTAACACCTGATTTATTTTCTTTTCCTCAATCTTTTTAATGATATCTGCCGTCACAGCTTGATAGCTAACCTGCTCTTTATCTTGATACTGCCTTTGATAACTATTTAAAAATTCGGGCAATTCCCGCACGATGCGATAAAAGGACAGTTCTTCTTTTATCCCTTTCACCGTTTCTTTACGCAGAAATTGCACTTCAAAACGACTCTGAGCACTGAAAAGAATATCTTCTGTAAAAACAATCTGACCATATTCTGCCGCTGTCATTAACCGCGCTGCAACATTCACTCCGTTGCCGATGATGCCATATTCACCGCGTCTTTTGCCTCCTAAAACTCCGGCATAAAGATTGCTGTAGGTAAGCCCGATTTTAGCTTTTAAGGGACTTTCTATGTTATTGATCAAATTGGCGCAGATAATAGCCCGCTCAATATCATCTATATGAGTTTGTAAAATACCGAAACTAATCAGTAAAATTAAGCCCTTATCGGTATAATCAATTTTATTGATCATCCCTTCCAAACGGTAAACGATGTCCTGAACAGCACAATAGTAACTGTTAATCGTTTCGTAATCACCCTGCCGGATATATTTTGCCGCCTCCACTCCAATAAAAAGAATAGCAGCATTGCGCAGTTCACCGCTGAAGGAGACGGAAGCAATACGCTGCGTAATTTCCGGAGGAAAAAAATCCGCTTCATAAACAAGCTCCGCCTGTTGCGGAATTTCCTCCGGCTTTAGGTTAGCTGCTAAATTTTGTTCCGGAACATATTCAACTGCCAGGCATTCATTGCTTCCCGCTTCTTCAAAAACAGTATAAAGAGGAACCATCACCGGGCTATAGACAAAATAATCCTGATGCCAATTCGGTTTGCCCAAAATTATCACTTGGGATATTCCATAACCCATACTGCTGTGATAGGCAAGGTTACTACCATACTTATCTTTCAGGCGCAGATTCAATTCCTGCAGCTCCCGGTTAAATGCCTGTAAACAGTCCTGCATTTGACAGAAACAAGTTTCCTCGGCACAGGGAAAGGCGGCTAAAACGGCATCACCTTCAAATTTAATAATCTGCCCGCCAAATTGCATTATCTTTTCATTTAAAAGGTCAAAATACTGATTTAAGAGGTTGGTAATAATCTCTACCCCGTAATGTCCTTTGGCAGAAGCACTTTCCGTTAATTTAGTAAAACCGCATACATCCAGGAAAAGATAGCCACAACCAAAACCGGCAGAGACCTTCTCGTCTTTTCCCTGCTGTAATGTCCATTCCACAATCCCCGGTAGTAACTTGCTGTATGGCTTCATTATTTCCCCCTTGTCACACCTGTTGTTCTTTTATCAAATCCGCTTTACAGGTCAAGCAAAATGTTTTCTTATTAGTTCTGAAACTAATTCTGCCTGCCTTCGCGGAAAGTAGTAAAAGAAACAATGCTTATAAAGTTCAGAAAGTATAGCGGATTGAGATCCAAAATTAGCTGAAAAACACATTGCCCTACACTCTTTGCCCGCCGAAGTTTGGACTTACAATTTTCACCTGCCTTCAATGAAACCACACCCCCATATCTTTTGTTCACTTACAACCGCTCTACAACTGGTTTCCAAACCGAAAAATTGTGAGTTAAAACAAAAAGCAAGCGGTGGTAGGTTTTGACTTACAATTTTCACCTGCCTTCAATGAAACCACACCCTCATATCTTTTGTTCACTTACAACCGCTCTACGACTGGTTTCCAAACCGAAAAATTGTGAGTTAAAACAGAAAGCAAGCACCCTTACAACCGAACAATCAATCACCCTCTCTTTACACGGTATAGAATAACAATCCCGCAAAACGATAACCCAAACTAACCCGAAATCGGACAACAATATAATCCCCAACCACAAATGAATTAAAAAAAAGGATAGGCACCTTCTTTATTTCCCGAAATAATATGCTATCTCAATATACGGCAGTCAATTAGCAAACTCACTATTTTTCGTCTCTTAAGAAATCCCGAAATTTTCTCAATAACCCTCCGATATGACTCCCGTATCGTTCTCGTATCGCGATATGGGAACGATACGGGAATCTCATCCGCGGCATAACGCAAAAAAACAGGAACTGATAAATGAATATCTTGGGGATGAAAATAAGTAATTGCTGCGAATAGTGTTTTATAGCTTTATTCTTGTTTTAACTCACAATTTTGAAATGAGGAGACCAGTTGTAGCGCGGTTGTTAGTGTTCTCAATGTGTGGGATGTGGTTTCAGAGAAGGCAGTGGCAAAATTGTAAGTCAAAACAAGCTGTTGGTTTTGACTCTGTTTGTTTTGACTCTAAACCGATTCTTCTGTGGTTGCAACGAAATACAGAGGTAACAGAATATTTATCTTTTGTCCGGTCCTGTTAAAGCTGAAGCTCGGTTTAGAGTTAAAACAAAATTTAAAGAGCAAAAAGTTAATACTACCCTGTTTTAAAAATGGAAGTATCGGAGTTAATTACATTTCTCGCTTGACAGCTAACTATGCTTCAAAATTATGGCATTAGTTAAATTATAAAATAAAGGTGGTGATTTGTTTGCCTACAGTTGTAGCAAGAGAAAATGAAAGCTTTGATATTCTGCTCAAGCGCTTCAAGAAAAAATGCGAAAAGGCAGCTATTCTTTCAGAGATAAAAAAGAATCAAGCATACGAAAAGCCCAGCGTCCGAAAAAAACGCGAAGCAAATATTGCCAGCCGTAAAATGCTGAAAATGCAACGGCGGATGCAACGCTATTTGAAATAGGGCTCCTGTATATCAGGGAACTAATTTAATCACAAGAACTTAAGCTACAGGGACATCTGTTCCCTGTATGCTTTTTTAAGCGGAGAAAAGAATGGGAATTATTGATTGGATCATTCTTGCCGTCCTGGTTTTATTCACCTTTTTTGGCTGGCGCAAAGGTTTGCTGGCAAACATCGTCCAGCTTGCCGGTTACATTTTAACATTTTTTCTGGTGGGACATTACTATCCGCTAATTCAGCAGAGTTTAATATTCAAGTTTCATTTTGCCAAGTGGTTGGCAACAACGGTCTCGGTTATCCTGATTATTGTGTTGATAGTTGTGATAGTGCGCATCGTTATCTATATTCTGGAAAGATTCCTGCGGGCATTAAAACTATCTAATTTAAACCGCTTTCTGGGTGCCGTTTTGGGAGTTATTAACGGTTTAATGGTAGTTATTATATTGATGGTTATTCTGGATTTTATGCCCAACCTTTCAACTCCGCTTAAAAATGGTGAAAAACATCGTGTTTATGCAGGTGTGAATCTTGTGAAGGAAGAAATCTTTACCAAGCTGAATTTAACCGAAAGAATGAAACTGATTAAAATGCCCAAACTGCCCTTTGATGATGAAGAAAAAAACAGTGAACGGTGAACAGTGAACGGTGAACAGTGAAGGGTGAAAGGTGAACAGTGAAGGGTGAAAGGTGAAAAGTGATGCAGCGGAATAATTTTGGGTGCAAAATAAGAGCAGGAGTTGTTACTAACGATATAACTATTACACCTCTCGTAAAATACTCTCAATGCATTAAAAATCGCAGGGTTAACTCTTACGATGTTAACTCTCACGAGATTAACTATCATTTCTATGTCCTATCATAATCCCGATTTAGAATTTGAAACTCTTGTTGCTCAAATCAGTAACCGCTGCCATAGCAGTTTAGGTAAAACACAAGTATCATTTTTACAACCGCTTACTGATTTAGCGGAAATTAAAAAATCCCAGAAACTGGTAGCTGAAATTCAGGAACAACTTTTGCGGGGTGTTGATTATGATTTTAGTGGCTTAACGAACTTGTCACCGCTTTTTGAAGACAGCCAAAATTCCCTTTTCGGTTATGAGGAATTTGCTGCCGTATATGCTAATAACACTCTTGCTGCGGAAATTTTAGCTAAACCCGAACTTTGGGAGGAATATTCAGAAGTAACAACATATTTAAAGAAATTAACTTCTTTCTCCCCTCTCAATATCAGGTTTTTAGAGATTTTTGATAACGAAGGGGAAATTTTGGATACGGCATCCCCGGAACTGGCATCTATCCGCAAAAGAGCTAATTCTTTACGGATGCAAATTCAAAAAACGATGCAGGCATTGCTTTCTGACAGTAATTTAGAACACTACCTGCAAGATAAATATGTTACTCAAAGAGAAGACCGTTATGTTCTGCCCGTAAAAGAAAGTGCCGTTCCTTTCGTTAATGGAATCGTTCAAAGCCATTCTGCCAGCAAATCCACTGTCTTTGTAGAACCGCTGGCTGTAGTTCCTCTCAATAATGAACTCCAGCTTATTTTTCAGCAGGAAAAACAGGAAATTTATCGGATCTTCAGTGTCTATACTTACGCTATCAAAGCGGAAAAGAAAGGACTTTTACGCAATCAAAAAATTCTGGCTTGGCTGGATTTCCGTTTTGCCTGTGGACGCCTCTGCAATACATTTAAGGCAAAAACCCCGATAATGCTTTCCCGTCCTTGTTTGAAACTAAAAGCGGCAAGACATCCGCTCTTAATTTCACGCATCGGAAATATCAAAAAAGTAATCCCTTTTGATTTGGAACTGGACGAAGAGAAAAAAATTATTATCTTAAGCGGTCCCAATACAGGAGGAAAGACAGTTCTGCTGAAAGCGGTAGGTTTGATTACTTTGATGGCTCTATCGGGACTTCCTGTTCCTGCTGATGCTGATAGTGAAATTGGCTTATTCAGTAATGTTTTTGCCGATATTGGTGACGATCAATCCATTGAAAATGCGCTTTCCACTTTTTCCGCTCATCTGGAAAAAATAGGTAAAATGCTGAATTCCGCCAATTCCGATACGCTAATTTTAGTTGATGAAATTGGAGCTGCCACCGATCCTCAACAAGGTTCTGCTTTAGCACAGGCAATTCTGGAAAAGTTTTTGGCTCTTGGCTGCCCTACAATCGTTACAACTCACTATACTGTTCTGAAAATATTTGCTGAGCAACATCCCCTGTGCCTTAATGCTTCAATGCAATTTGATACTAAAAACCTGCAACCCACTTTTAAATTTATTCCGGGTTTTCCAGGAGATAGCTTTGCCATTGAAGTTGCTGCTTCTCTGGGAATTGACCCTGCTTTGATAGAAAGAGCAAAAGAACTGGCAGGCAACCAAAATGTCCAGTTTACTGAATTGCTGCAAAAAATGCAGGAAGAAAAAAAGAAATACAGCGTTTCCAGCTACCAAAACGAACTCAAAAACCGTTTGCTGGAAACAAAATTGCAGGAACTGGAAAAAAAAGAAGAGGACTGGGAAAAAGAAATAAAAGTGCGCCGTCAAAAACACTTGCAGGATATGCAGGAAGAATTGATTGCTCAACAAAAGATTTATCAAAAAGAGCTGGCAGAACTGAAAACTTTGTCTAAACAGGAACGCAAGGTCTTTTCGGAACATAAATTGAACATTGTAGAGACCAAAACTGCCGAGATTCAAAAAGAACTTGACGAGAATATTCCCGCCAATCAATTGCCCTTAAAGAATCCGCAACCTGGAATGAAGGTCTGGCTTTCCAATTTTGATGCCGAAGCCATTATCCTGACTATTGAAGGGGAATCTGCCAAAGTGGATATGAACGGCATTACTTTTAAAACACCGGTAACTACTCTTTATTCAGTTAAAATATTGGATAGCGAAACGAAAAATGAACCCCGAATTAAAACCAACATTGTTCCGACGGCAAAATTTGAACTAAATATAATAGGCCTTACCTTTGATGAGGCAAAACCCTTAATTGATGAATTTCTGGATAATGCAGCTCTGGCTGGATTGCATAGTTTAAGAATCGTGCACGGAAAAGGAACCGGTGCTCTTAGAACTAAAGTTCGGGACTATCTGAAAAAGAAGAAAATAGTGATTAGCATTGGAACCCCGGCTTACAATGAAGGCGGAACTGGAGTTACCGTTGTAACTTTGTAACCGGAAAGTTGACATCTTGTCAACTACCTGGAGGGTTGACATCTTGTCAACTACACGGAGGGTTGACGTCCTCGTCAACCACCTGGAGGGTTGACATCCTCGTCAACCAAGTAGAAAGTTGACTTCTTGTCAATTATGTGTAAGCCGCGGATACTTATGAACGACGAGGAATTCGTTCCTCCGGAAAGTTACCCGCGAATCCTTTTGAACGACGAGGACGTCGTTCCTCCGGAAGGTAACCCGCGGATACTTTTGAACGACGAGGATATCGTTCCTCCGGAAAATAGTATACTTTTGAACGACGAGGACGTCGTTCTTCCGGAGGGTTGACGTCCTCGTCAACCATGAGTTACCCGCGGATACTTATGAACGACGAGGAATTCGTTCCTCCGTTAAAAAGCGGAGTTTCAGTCCGGTGTCGTCCTCTAAAATATTACTGGAAAAATGTCCGGATTACATTATAATATAATTAGCTGGCTTAGGTTGTTATTAGTCCTTTGCATTGTAATAGCTATCAAAAGGAACAAAGATATGCAAGGGCAAATAACTCCTAACTTAATTCTAAACGACGGAAAAGTCGTTTATCCGAGAGAAAAATGGATCAAAACTTAATAGATCAAATTCGTCGTGCTAATGACATCGTTGATGTTATTCAAGGTTACATCCCCTTGAAAAAGGTGGGAAGTAACTATCGGGGTTTATGTCCTTTTCATAATGACTCCCGTCCTTCGCTATATGTTAGCCAACCCAAACAGATATTTAAATGTTTTGCCTGTGGCAAAGCGGGCAATGTAATTGGTTTTGTATCCGATTTTGAAAAGCTGAGCTTTATTGAAGCAGTGAAGAAACTGGCTTTGCGTGCCGGTATAAGTGTTCCGGAATATGAAAAAACCAAGGTTGTAAATACTAAGCGGGAACAGCTCTTAAGCGTGTATAAAAGTGCAGCAGAGTTTTATACTTCCTCACTTTTTAATTTTGGACAGGAGGTGCTGGAGTATCTGAAAAAGCGTTCCATCTCTCCCGAAACCGCTAAGGAACTGCAACTTGGATATGCTTTAAACAGTGAAAAAGCTCTTTTAAATCATCTGTTGAAAGAGGGCTACAGTGTTTCATTGCTCAAGGATACAGGCCTTTTCGGTAATTATAGCGGTGGTTTAACAGACCTCTTTAAAGACCGCTTGATGTTCCCTATTCATAATAGTTTAGGGGAAGTTATTGCCTTCGGGGGAAGGATTACGGAACCCAAAGAAGGGGTAGGAAAATATATCAATTCCCCCGGAACTGAATTATACACCAAAGGAAAAGAGCTCTACGGTTTATTTAAAACCAAATACAATATCAGTAAAGCAGGAACAGCTATCATTAGCGAGGGCTATTTTGATTTCCTGCGTCTTTATGAAAACGGGTTTATAACTTCCGTTGCCAGCTTGGGAACTGCTTTAACGGAAGACCAGATTGGTTTACTGACTCGTTTTTGCAATCGGGTTATTATGTTATATGATGGTGACAGCGCAGGAATTAAAGCAGCCGTTAGAGCCGGACTTTTATGTTTAAGCAGAGGAATGGAAGTTTTAATTGCCAGTTTACCTGCAGAAGAAGATCCTGATTCCCTAATCTTGAAACAGGGCAAAAAGGCAATGCAGGAAGTTTTGGATAAAGCCATTCCTTTAATTAGTTTTCTGGCAACTGACCCGCGCCCGGAACAGCCAACCGCTGAGAGAATTGAACTGATTTTGGATGCCTTAAGAGTGTTAAAGGATAGAATTAAACAAGAACTATTGCTGCAAGAGGTCTCCGATGCCTTTGGAATTACGGTTGGAGCTTTAACCAGTAAATTACGCCGCAGCAGTTCTCCCGTTGCTGCTGAATCCAGTGAACAAATTGCGCCTCAATATGAGAACTTTGAAGAGCGGAATGTTCTTATTTTTGCGCTAAGGGATTATGAATCGTATAAATTACTTGCCAGTGAACTGGATTTGAGTTATTTTAATAATAAGCGCTACCGCCAGGTATATAATTTTCTGATTAACGAAGAGCTAAAATCAGAACCCTGGGAACCGGAAGCCCTGCTTGATAATATTGAAAATAATGAAATAAAGGAAAGCTTAGCTGAACTTCTTTTTGAGGATTTACAGCAAATGCGCTTTGAAGATTGCCTCACCGGCTTACGCATCCGTAAAATCCAAAGGGACTTGGAGGAAATGGACCGCGCCATAAGCAAAGACCCCAATAATCTGGAACTCCTCAAAGAGAAAGAAAAGTTAGCTATTAAGTATCGGCAAATGACCAGGAAGGTCGTAAACAAAGTCCTCTATTAGAGGGTCCTGCAAGGAGTGTAAATGATTACTTACAACGAGTGTTTAAAAAAACTGGTGGAATTGGGGAAAGAATCCGGCTATATCACCTTTAAGCAAATTAACGATATTCTGCCCCCCAGCCCTTTCTTTCTGGATAAAGTGGATGATATTATCTTTGATTTATCGCAGGATGGAATAGAAATTATTGACGAAACCGAAAAACGCATTACTAAAAGCGGAGCATCTATTCGTAAACCAGCAACCACTAAAAAATACAAAAACAAACGCTATTACGATGACCCCGTAAGAATGTATTTAAGAGAAATGGGACGGGTTCCTCTGCTGGATAGAGAAGGCGAAGTGCGGGTTGCTAAAAAGATTGAGACCTATCAAAAAATGATCAATCAAAATGTGTTCAAATGCGGCAGCACTTTGCGGGAAATGTATAATTTCCTGCATCGCTACCGGGAACGCAGGGTGCGTTTAGACCAAATCTTCAAAGTGGATATCAGCACCTGGATAGATAAAAACCAGGATGCCAAAATTATAGATAAATTCAAAGAAATCCTTAAGGATAACGAAGAGAAATTTGAAAAAGTAGGCAATATTCTGGATAACTGCGAATTTGATGATACCGGCACTTCCAGCAGACAAGAAGAAATTGATGATTTACGGGCTCAGATTGTGAATACTTTTATGCAGCTCGCCTATAACGACAAACTTATTAAACGAATGGTTTACCGCATCCGTTCTCTGGTTGAACGCATTGAAGAAAGCTATGACAGCATCAATAACTTAACCCGCATCAAACGCTATACCATTGATGAAATATGTATGTATGGACGCCGTGCCAAAAAAAGCGATGAGGACTTTCAGGAAGTGCTGGACGAAACAGGAATTGACCCCAATGTCTTTGTGGAGACCTTACGCAAAATTAAAAATGCCAGACGCAAAATTCGGCGCGTGGAACTGGAAACCAAAATGACCGGCACCGAACTGATCTTCCTGCTGCGGGAAATTGACCGTGCCGAACGCAATAAAGAAAAAGCCCAAAATGAAATGATTGAAGCTAATGTCCGTCTCGTTATCAGTATCGCTAAACACTATAATAACCGCGGACTGGAATTTTTAGACCTTATTCAGGAAGGCAATACAGGATTGATGCGCGCCGTAGAAAAATATGATTACCGTAAGGGCTATAAATTCAGCACTTACGCTACCTGGTGGATTCGTCAGGCAATTACCAGAGCCATTGCTGACCAGGCAAGAACTATCCGCATTCCTGTGCATATGATTGAATCCATCAATAAAATTAACAGAACCAGCAGACGCCTGATGCAAAAACTGGGGCGCGAACCCTACCCCGAAGAAATTTCCGAAGTGCTGGATATCCCTGTGGAAAAAATTAAGAACATTATGTCAATCAGTAAAGAACCTGTCTCTTTGGATAAGCCCATCGGACACGATAGCGAAGATAGCATCCTGGGCGATTTTATTGAGGATAGGACAATTATTTCTCCGGAACGAATGGCAGAACGCTCACTCCTGAAAAAACAGGTGGATGAAGTTCTGAAAACATTAACTCCAAGAGAAGAAAGAGTTATTCGCCTCCGTTTTGGTATTGATGACGGCTATCATAGAACGCTGGAAGAAGTGGGCAGTATTTTTCAGGTTACCCGGGAACGCATTCGCCAGATTGAAGATAAGGCACTGAAGAAACTTCGCCATCCTTCCCGAGCGGCAATTTTACAGCAGTTTTTGGATAACTTCCATGTAAAATAGGGTAACAGGAGGATGCCTTTCCGGAAGGTTGACCTCCCGGTCAACCTCCTCTTGCACTCTATTTCTTTACAGAAAGGCACCCGGTAACGGCAAAACAGGGATTCCCCAAGAGAACGACAGGATGTTGTTCTTCCGATTTGTGGAGACGGAGGATGTCTTTTCCGGAAGGTTGACCTCCTGGTCAACCTCCTCTTGCACTCTATTTCTTTACAGAAAGGCATCCGGTAACGAAAAAACAGAGGTTACCAAAGAGAACGACAGGATGTCGTTCTTCCGATTTGTGGAGACAGAGGATGTCTTTTCCGGAAGGTTGACCTCCCGGTCAACCTCCTTTTGCACTCTCGTTCGTTACAGAAAGGAACTCGGTAACGGAAAAACAGGGGTCACCAAAGAGAACGACAAGATGTCGTTCTGCCGATTTGTGGAGCCGGAGGATGCCTTTCCCTGAAGGTTGACCTCCCGGTCAACCTCCTTTTGCACTCTCTTTCTTTACAGAAAGGCACCCTGTAACGAACAAACAGAGGTTACCCAAGAGAACGACAAGATGCCGTTCTTCCGTAAAGAATTGTGATTTTACTCCATATATTTTAGTAAAGTAGTTAGCAAACGGACGCCGGATCCGGTTGCACCGAAAGGAAAAATTCCCGTTTCCTTATCCACAAAGGCAGTTCCGGCAATATCAATGTGCAGCCAGGGTTTATCCTGAACAAATTCTTTTAAGAACAGACCTGCGGTAATAGCTCCGGCAAAGGGACCTCCGGAATTTTTCAGATCGGCTATTTCGGATTTCAGCAGATCCTTATATTCTTCGCAAGTGGGAAGTTGCCAAATATTTTCGCCGGTAAAAGCGGCAGCATTTTTCAATTGTTCCAGCCAGGATTCGTTATTAGTTAGCACAGCAGCATATCTATTTCCCAAAGCGCTAACTGCTGCTCCTGTTAAAGTGGCAATATCAATAATGCGGTCTGCGTGTTCTTTTTCTATGGCATAGTGGATTGCATCACATAAAGTTAAGCGTCCTTCAGCATCGGTATTTACTACTTCAATAGTTTTTCCGCTCATAGAAGTAATAACATCTCCAGCGTGATAAGCATCTCCCGAAATCATATTTTCACAGGCAGCAATGATGCCGATTACATTAACTTTCAGTTTCATAGAGGCAATGGCACTCATAGCTCCAAGAACTGCTGCAGCACCACCCATATCGTCTTTCATATTGGACATTCCCTGGGCACTTTTAATACAATAGCCGCCGCTATCAAAAGTGATGCCTTTGCCAATTAAAGCAATTGTATCCTGATGGTGGTCAGGATTTCCCAAATGACGCATAATAATAAGTTTCGGTTCATGAACTGAACCGCGTCCCACAGCTAAAAAGGCGTCCATTTTGATGCGTTTCAGTTTATCCAGGGAATGTACATCAATTGAAAACCCATATTGCAGCGCTGCCTGTTTAGCTGTTTCAGCAAGGGTTTCGGGAGTAATTACATTAGCCGGTTCATTAACCAGATTTCTGGCATAATTAGTTGTTTCGGCATAGATACGTCCTTCCACAATACCTCTGTTCAAATGGCGGGTATTTTTGGACAGGAACATATAATGCAAAGCTTCTATTTCGCTATCGTCTTTCCCTTTGCTGAGGTATTTATTAAACCTGTAGGAAACAATCAGAGCACTTTCTGCCAATACATGTCCAAAAGCCACTTCCGAAATAGGGCAGTTAAAACCTTGAAACAGAAAGATTTGTTTTGCCTTCAGCTTGCCTGCTAAACGAATGGCAGAACCTAAAAGCTGGCGAACCTTATTGGTATTAAGTTCGTTTTTATTGCCTCCACCCAAAAGAATGATGTTTTGCCTCTGCGTTCCGTTAATAACAGTGAAGTTTGCCAAACTCGCATACGCAAATTGGTAATCCTCCTTTTTGATATATGCCTGAATCAATTTAGCCAGTTCCGGTGGAAGTAACTCCACGCTATCCAAACGACCATTTTCATCCTGGAAGATAATCAGGCAATCCATATCTTCGGGAACTTTACGGATGATGTCAATCTTCATTATGAACTCCTTATTTTTATATTTGATTTTAAAAATCCTCAGTTAAGCTTAAATAATACATAGGTTTGGAAATACGGGAAAGGTCGGTAAGCCAGGCAATATCCAGTTTCAGAACAAAATAACCCAGGTTAATACGCGGTCCGAAGCCATAGCCAAATTTGATATCGTTTAGTTTGCCGTCAATCACACCCCTAAATTCGGAATTTTTATTCCAGGCAGTTCCAATATCGGCAAAAACGCTACCCCGAATATTGCGTAATTCCAAAGGTACGGGGAATGCCAGATTGATGTAATCAAAGAAGGGAAAACGCAATTCGGCAGAGCCCAAAATCATTTTCTCTCCGTCTATATCTTCATTTAATGCCCGCACACCATACAAACCGTCAAGATTAAAAAGTTGAGGTGATTCTCCGGTACTAATTCCTGCGCATAAACGACAAGCCAGAGAATAGCGTTTTTCAAAATAGTTGTAGCTGCGCAGATCAAGATAATTAGTATAATAATTGAATTCGTTTTTAGCAAAACTTTTCCTCATCAGATAATATAGCCGCCAGCCGATCATAGGTCCTGTAGAGCCATAAAGAGCATTATCGTGAACAAAAGCTATGCCCGGGGCTATAACAGTATCCGTATCTTCTTCCACATTCATAATCCAATTCTCGTTTTCTACATTTTCCGGAGGCAAATAGTCCCATTTCTGATTTACATAATATAATTGGCTGTCAAATTCCATCCGCCAGAAACGACTGAACGGATACCGGTAAATTAACAGCATTCCCAATTCGCGTTCTCGCAAGCGAAGGTAATGGTAGTCGCTTGCTTCATAATACCGGTAAAGGGTTTCGTCATAAAAGTTATAAACCCCTACTCCATAATCTGCTCTGTGTTTTAAGTTCAAAAAGGAGAGAAAGAGATTGCTATCCTCAATTTTTCCTGAAATACCCAAACTGATGCCTATTCCGTAATTGCCCATTAAATCACTCAAACTGAGGTCTAAAGCTCCCACGGTTCCCGCGTAGGAAGAATATGCCAAACCGCCCCAGATACTATCCAAAGCAAATTTGGTTTTATACTTATTTATTTGGGGGATAGCAGAAATTGAATCCGGTTTATCATCCCAGGAAAAATCTGGAACATACTTCAAAGTATCGCTATTATCCGTTTCAAAATTGGAAAGACGGGGACGGCGAATATTTTGTTGTGCAAATTGATTTCTTTCCGGACGCTGTGCTTTTGTCCTTTTACCGTAGTAATTTAACCGGTTAAGGTCTATCTCCTGAAAAAGGTTGTCTTCTCGTTCCGAACTTTGGGGCGGACTGCTTTCCGTATAAACTAAATTATCCAATGGGTTGTCGTCAAAATAGATATCCCAGGCACCGTCAAAGTAGTTACTCATTACCAGATAATTATCATCCAAGCTGATATCGCCATTCATAATACCGGCAATGCAATTGGTTAATTCAGCTCGCTGTCCCGTTTCCAAATCCAGAACTTCATAATTGGCAAGGTTATATTTATAGGACAGGAAAAGAAGCTTCTTTCCGTTCTCAGCCCAAAGAGGATTAAAGCAATCGTAGTTTTCAAAAGTGCGTTCCACAATCTCTCCGGTCTCAAGATTGAGGGTAAAAATATCGCGCTTCAGGTTAGCAAACAAACCGTAGTTATTTTCTCGCTGCTCTGTTTGGCGTTCACTATCGTAGGCAATGTATTTTCCATCAGGAGAAAACCGGGGATGGGTATCTTCATAACTGTCATCGGTTAATTGAGTTAGCTTTTCTGTTTGCAGTTCATAAAGATACAGGTCTGCCTGCATATTCTTTTGTCCTGCTAAAATAAGAGACCCTCCATCGGGAGCAACATCCGTTTCGTAAATTGCCTGCAGTTCAGGAATGCTGATGGTTTGCACTATTTTTTTACTGTTCACATTCAAAATCTGGATTTTATCACCGGTGGCGGTTTTAACTGCGAAAGCAATTCTTTGATTATCAGGAAACCAGGATAGAGCTGAACGCAAATAGTAAAATTCCTCTGCCTGGCTGCTTTTCTCACCTTTAAAAATCAATTGTGGTTCTGCTAATCCCTGAGTTCCTGCTAACCAAATACTATATCTGCCTTCAGCATTGGAATAATATATATAACGCTCGCCGTCGGGAGAAAAACGGGGTGCCAAATTAAAGTAAGAACCGTCTTTTTTATGCTCTGTTCTCTGCTCAAATTTTTCCATCGGGATGCTGTGATTATTGATAAGCGGATAGTAATCCCGCTTCAATTGAAATAACCAACGCGATTCCAGATTGTTAAAATCCATTCCGAAGACCTTTTTGGTTGCTTCGTCTATGTTATATGCTGCATGAATAGCGAAAAAATACTCAGAGACCTTTTCTCTTCCCCATTGTTCAGCAATGAAGGTTAAAAAACTTTCACCCATCCGGTATGCCAAATAGCCATCGGTTCTGCTTAATTTGCCAATGCTGTTATTTATCACCATATCCAAAAGATACATATTATTATAGTCATCTTCGCCGCCTACCGAAAGATATTCCGGAAGCCCTTCAGAAAACCAGAAAGGAAAAGAAGTAGGCCTCAACATTGAATTGGGATTCATATAGCGGTTATCCATCGCATTGATATAGGCATGCGTCAATTCATGCGCCAATAGTTCTTCCAGAGCAGCATAACTGCCATCAAAGGGAACTACAACTCTATTATGTAAACTTTCGGTAAAACCGCCGATGCCTTCTGTTAATAGATTGTAGGTGATGTTAGTGCTCAAAAATTCCGTCTTGGTGCTATAGAAGACAATCGGTATCCGGGTTAAAATTGGAACTTTAAATTCCGCCTTGATATAATAATAAACATCCTCTGCCATTAAAGCTACCGTGCGTCCAAACTGAACCTCCCCCGCCGGAAAATAGATATCAAAATGCATCGTTTGAATTGTGGAGAACTCCTGAGGAGCATAATTAACTTTATTTTGGCCAAAACTATAGGCAAAACAAGCGCCGTAGAACAAACAAAGGACTATCAAACAGCTAAGCGGTTTTTTCATTATCTATCCTAAAATACGCTGAATTTAATGTATTTTTGGGGGTTTTCTTGAATATCTTTAAGCAGGGCATTAAGATTATCGGTAGCAGCATCAATTTTTTCATATAACTGCTTGTCATTCAACAATAAACCGGCGGTGCTTTCGCTCTCCGTAAGAGTTTTGGCAGAACGATTCAGGTTATTTGCCAAAATCCTTAAAGAATCCAAAGTTCCGGAAAGATTGTTAAGAGCGGAATTGCTTTCTGCAATAGTAAGTTTTAAGGGTTCTTTATTTTCTGCTACCACTTCCTGCAGGGAAGAAGTTAACTGCTCAATCTTATTCAAAGTAATAACAAGTTCCTGCTTTGTCTCTTTAGCAGCGCCGCTAATTTCTGTTACTGTATTATCGGCATTTTGCAGTAACTTTTGAGAGCTTTGCATTATCCCCCGGGGAGAATTTATGATTTGCAAAGTAGCTTTCAATTCATCCAAACCGGCTGATGCCTTACTCATTAAAGCCATCATACCTTCCGGAGAACTGCCTCTCTGCAATATTTTTCGGTTCAGAGGTGCTGTTCCTGTTCCTGGAATGATGTTTAGTGCTTTTCCTCCCATCAAAGAGCTATCCGCTACCTGAAAATTAGTTCCTTCTTTCAGCAGTATTTCACTTTTGATGCTGACAGTAACAATAACCCTATCCTGGCTGGCAGCTATGCTTTTAATTCTGCCTACTTCCATTCCGCGATACATTACTTTATCGCCAATTTCCAAACCCATCACATCCGGAAAGGCAATTTGCAGTTCATACTGTGAGCTTACAGCTAAACGGCTGGTTAGCCATAAATAACCTAAAACCAGGATAATGCAGATAATAAGAGTCCAAATACCCGTTTTTATTTGCACGCTGCGCAGGTTAGGATAAAATTTCTTCATTCCCTATCAGGTCTTCAGCTGTTTCTTTTCCGCAGCAGGAAAAAGGACATTATTCAGGATTAAACGATAGCCGGGAGAATTCTTATGCAGTTCCAGGATTGTTTCCGGATCACCTACTTTATGCTGATAGTCCTCAGGATCGTGACCGCCATAAAAAGTGAAAGTGCCTTTACCAACATTGCCATGAATATATTTAACTTCGTTCTGACCAGGAACTTCCGCCAAAATAATTACACTCTTCTTCACTTTGTCTTTAAAAAAGGAAGTGGTCTGCCCTAAAAAACCGTTAATTACATTTGTATGACATTGAGTAAGCATTGTGGGCACAGGATCATACTTTGCACTGAAATCAAACAGCTGAAAATAATCTGCTTCGGGACCTCGTAAACTGGAATAATCACTGGCATCTATATCGGAAAATTCATATTCATAGGGATTGGGTCGCAAAGTAAAATTCTCAAAGGCAAAAGTGCGGGAAAAATCCAGCTTACTTTGATATTGGGGGTCTATGCCATCACCGTCAATAGCAGCATCTACAATATCTACATCTTTGGCTGCTAAAGCAATATCATAAGTATCCGTAGCTGCACACATAGCGAACATAAAACCGCCGTTTATTACATAGTTGCGTATTTTTTCCGCTACTGAATGTTTCAATTGCCAAACCTTGGCAAAACCGTGTTTAGCTGCCATTGCTTCATTTACGCGCACATCATTCTGATACCAACTGGTATTTCTATAGGAACCATAGAACTTGCCATACTGACCTGAAAAGTCCTCATGGTGCAAATGCAGCCAATCATATTCCGGAAGCTTACCTGCCAAAACCTCATCATCCCAAATCCGATCATATTCAATTTCGGCATAATCTAAAGCCATAGTTACAGCATCATCCCAGGGAAGAGCATTCGGAGGGATATAAACCGCTATTTTAGGTTCTTTTTCCAGAGCAATGCTTTCCATATTGTTTGCCTGAATTTCTGTTAAAATTGCCGCGATGGCAGAGGAGGATATATTCTCGTAACGAACCCCCCGGATATTACAGAGAGCTGTTAAATTACCCGAATCGGGAAAAAGAAAACTGCCTCCCCGATAGTTTAACAGCCACCTGCCGACAAGATGTTCTTTCAATCCGGCAAAAGCAATGCCATAAGCTTTCAGGTGATTGGTCTGGGTGTTATCCATCGGAATTAATATTTCAGCAGATACGGGCATAGCTATCCCGCTGCATAATATTGTGAAAATCAGCAGAATAGACCATTTCCCTTTCCCCCTTGCACACACCAATGCTTTTCTGAACAAGGATTCATCCTCCTTATACCGGCTTAGCATTTATAAAGCTTATTTTTAAGTCCTAAAACGCAATACTGTGCTCTGATGTCAAGATAAATCTCATCCCCACCGAAAACACTTCCCACCCAACTCTTCATTCCTTTCAGCTAAACCAATAAATTAGCCAAGGAACATAGAACAAAGCAATAAAAATGGAAATAGAAACAATCGTAGCGGCAAACTCTCTATCCAAATTTTCCAGATTGGAAAAAATAAGAGTATTAAAACCGATAGGTAAAGCAGAACAAACAGTTACTACCGTTCCGGTTATTCCTTTTAAACCCAAAAGAGCAGAAAGGGCAATTCCAATTCCCAAGCCCACGCCCATTCTAATGAAAATGGCAATTGCTGCTTTCCCGATATTACAGCGTCGGGGATTAAAATATAGCCCCAGGGCGATCATCATCAAAGGCACGGTTGGTTGCCCCAGCAAATTCAAAAAGTTTAAAGCCAGAGGAGGCATCGGCAGCCGGGATAATTTCCAGGATAGGGCAATTACCAAAGCCCATAACGGAGGCAAACGCAAGAACTTCTTCCACTCAACTTTCCCTGTTTTTCCGTTATCTCCATATTTTATGGCATTGTAATAGGTGAAAGTAAAAATCATAAAGGTATTGCCAATATCAAACAGCGACGCTCTGGCAAGTCCTTCATTGCCAAAAGCGGCAAAGAAAAAAGGCAGAGCATAAGCTGTATTCATAATCATTGTACCCACCAGAAAACTGCCGAAAGTGGTTTTCTCCATCTTCAAGTATTTTCCTGTAATGCGGGAGATGCAATACATTGAAAAAACCACGATAACAGCCGTGAAAGGAATTAATGCCATCTCCGCTTGCAGCTGAATGTTCGCAATTGCAATAATCGTTAACGCGGGTAAACAAACATTCAGCACTACCCGTAAAAGCACTGGAGCATCATCTTTAGACAATAGTTTCAGCAGTTTAAAGGCAATACCGATAAAAAAAGCCAGAATGAGGGGAATTATCTTTTCAATAAAAGGATTCATCGGGAAGGTGGAAAATAGAAGGTGCGAAACAGCAGGTTAAATTGCTCTTCCAGGTTTTGATTGTAAAGTTTATCTCTTTCGCCAAGCTCTTTCCTTTTTTGCCACGAAGGGTCTTGGGAAAGCGTTTCTTCCAGCTGCCATTTATGTTTGAATTCTCTGTTTTCCAGTTTTATTAGTGCCTCCAGCTGCTTTTGACTAAAATGATTTGCCAACCCTTTATCCAAAAGCAGTTTCGTGTTTACCTGCAAAGGATACACTTCCGCAATGCGAATAATTTTCAGCATTTCGGAACGCGAAAAATATTTCTCGCCCCCTAATTCTTTATACACCTCCATCTCTCTATCAAATCTATGACCATTAACAGATGAGAGATGGCTTGTATCCAGCCCTTCTTTTTCTATTTGCTGAATAGTTATGCGGTTGAAAGTATAAACCGTTTGCTGAAAGACAGTTTGCTCAAAAACATTCTGAACGATAAACAAAGCAATGAAAGCAAAGACAAAAGCAATCACCGGGGCAGCTATCCAAGCCAGCGAAACCTTGCCTAAGATATTGTAACGAATATTCTTGCCACCTTTCACAAGACCAATTCCCACAACCGCTCCAACGATTACTTGAGTAGAAGAAACAGGCACTAAAGGAAGGGGAGGCAAACCTATACTCAAAAGCAGATTTTGCAACCCCCGCGAGGCAAAGATAAAAAGCACAATCGCTTCAGCCGTTACAGCTATGAGAGCAGTTACAGGAGAAAGATGAAAGATGTCCTTCCCCACGGTTCGCATAACTTTTTGAGAATAGGTGTATATTCCTACAATAATTGAAATTGCACCTAAAATATAGAGCTGCTGCACCGCCGAAAGAGTAAAACCACCTAAATTAAGATCTTTGAAAGGAGTTACCGGCACAAAAACCCCAACAACATTAGCAATATTATTGGCTCCTAAAGAAAAAGCACCAAAAGCCCCAATTACAATTAAACCCAAACGCGTATAAACATCCTGCTCCAAAAGATGAATCCTACCCCTATTGATGATGGGACGAATTAAGTAGAAAAGCAAAGCAGCAATAATTCCGGAAAGCACAAAGGCAATAACCCAGCTGGAAACAATAGTTAGTAAACTACGATAATCGGTTAACCGACCTGAAAAATAGTTCCAGCCAATAATTGCACCTACAATTGTTTGGGAGGTGGAAACCGGAATGCCTGTTCTAACAATAGCGGTAATTGTTAAGGCAGCTGCCAGGGCAACTGTGAAAGCACCTCCTAAAGCATCAACACTACCCAAACGACCCAAAGTTCCGGAAGGACCGCTGCCCTCCAAAACCGCTCCTAAAAAGATGAAAATAGAGGCAATTAAAGCAGCGGTCTTGAATTTCAACATTCTGGTTTCTACCGCAGCACCAAAAATATTGCCTGTATCGTTAGCCCCTAAAGACCAACCTAAAAAAAGTCCGCTGAGTAAATAGATAAATATCATTTAGAGCTGGCGCTTAATTACATAAATGGAAAGACGGTCACAAACAACTTGTGCGTAATCCGAAATTTTTTCTATATGATTGGCAAAATAACGCAGCTGACTTTTTTGAGAGAGTTCAATATCCATATTGAATATTTCCCTCCGCAATCGTTCCCCTAAGTGATCTGCTTCGCGCTCAAAAAAATAGACCTTATGAATGTAATTATTAACGGCAGCCAGGTCTCTAAAAAAAGAACGCACCGCAAAAGAAAGCTGTTCTACAGCATTACTTGAGGACTTAGTAGTTTGCATCCACAGGTCATTTAAGCAATTAGGAATTTGGGGCAGTTCAATGGAAAACTGCACCAGCGAATCCTTAATATTATCAATAACTTCATCGGTATTTTCCAAAATAGCAAGAACATCACCTCTGTTTTCAGGAATCAGCGTGCGTTCATAAAGAAAGCGTTCAATGCTAACTCTTAAATCATCTGCCCGATGTTCATTTTCCCTTATTTGGGCAAGACGGTTTTCAAATTGGTCAATCCGGTTATTGAGATAATCTTCAATTGCCAGCTCAAAAGTGGTAGAGGAATCGCTTAAAATATCCAGAAAAGCATCAATTTGCGTTTCAATAAACCGGGTAGTTTTTAAAATTAAAGCCATCTTCTCTCCCTGAGAGTTATAATTTCATCAATTTTATGATATTAACCAGAAAAAGAGGCACTACTTTCTGTCAAGCAGGAAAATAAAAAAGGTTAGCCAGTGAAGTGAAAACCAAGCCCTCAAGACCTCCCGCCCCCAAGACCTCTCGCCCTCAAGACCTCAAGACCTCTCGCCCTCAAGACCTCAAGACCCCTCGCCCCCAAGACCTCAAGACCAAAACTGTCTTATCGCACTAACAAACGCATCAACATCTTCCCTGCAGCTAACAGTTACCCTTAAGCAATTTTGCAAACGCGGATGAGAGCCCACATCCCGCACGGCAATATCCTTCGTTAAAAGATAGCTAAAGAATTCAGGAGTTCGTTCATAAAGAGAAAAAGTGAGGAAATTGGTAGCAGAGGGATAAACCTTGATATTTTCTTTTGTCTTTAAGGTGGAAAAAAGCTCTTCCCGAAGCTTAATTGTCTGTTGCACCTGGTTTTGAAATATCTCCCGGTTTTCCAGAATAGTGAGGGCAAAAACCTGATTCAAAATAGAAGTATGAAAGGTAGTAAGCACTTTAGAAAGCTCATAAATATTTTCCGCTGAAGAAATTGCATAGCCAAAACGCAATCCCGCCGCAGAAAATGCCTTGGAAAAAGAACGCACTAAAATCAAATTGGGATATTGCCCTAATTTTCCTGCCAGAGTTTTACCCGAAAATTCAAAATATGTTTCATCTACCAGCACCAGTTTCTCTGGCAGAGCTTCAATTATCTGCAATAATTGCTCTTCGGAAAACAAATTGCCGGTAGGATTATTAGGATTGCATAACACGGCTAAACGGCAATCGGGGTTACCGGCAAGTTCAAGATATTTTTCCGTGGAGAAACTGAAATCTTCGTTCAAATCCAATACGCACATTTTCAGACCCACCATAGCGCTAAAGGTTTGATAATCAAAATAGGAAGGTGCCAGGGAAACAGCATAGGAATTATCGGTTTCGCGCACTGCCAGAAAAATATGGTATAAAATATCGTCAGCGCCATTTCCCCAAAGCACATTTTCTTTATTTAACCGATTGCCAATATAGGAAGTTAACGCTGAATGCAGTTCATCGGTAACGGAAGAGAGATAACGGTTTAGCTCAATTTTATCCATCTTGGCTAAAAATGCCTGCATAATTGCCTGATAGGGATTTAGGCAGCTTTCGTTCAAACACATCATTCTTTTCCGCACGGGAACGTTAATTTTAGAGGGTTTTTTATTCTGCAAATCACTCCGGAAATAGGGCATTATTTTCTCTCCTTTTATGAATATTATAAGTTGAAACAGGGAAAAAGCAAAAGTGTAATTCGCAATTAATAAAAAGCCACGGGAGGAGTACCCGTGGCTTTGTCTGTGTGTTGCTGAGGAGGGATTATTAGGGGCTTGTTTGTGTTCAGTTTATTTTTTGGGAGGTAATTTTCCTTCCGGCATTCCGAAGAATTCACATTCGCCGCATTCATTACAATTTTCCTTATTCTGCTGTTTGAATTCTTCAGCATTTTTATTGAATTTTTGTTTATGCATACCACCCTGAAACTGGGGCATATTTTTTTTCAGGGTTGCTTTTTGTTCAGCAGTAAGTTCTTTCATTCTATCAGCCAGAAAATCCACTTTAGCATCGGCTAAGACATTTTGTTTTGCGGTAATTTGTTTGTTCAATTCCTTTGCGCGCTGGTAGTTTTCATCTCTCAATGCCTTCTGTAAGTCAATTCTTAAATTTTCAATTTCGGCTTGCAAAGTGTTTTTGGTCTTTTCAAAATTGATTTTCAGCTCTTCAAATCTTTTCTTTTGAGCATCGGTAAGTTTCAATTCCTCAAGGCATTTCTGCATAGTCATTTCGGGGTTCGGGCTTTTAATTTCTTCTGTCTTGGCTCTTGAATTAGAGCGATCTTTAGGGGCATTTGTTTGGGCAAGTAAGGCACCGCAAACAAATATCAGGGTAAGGGTTAGGAACATTATTTTTTTCATTTGTTTCTCCTGTCTTGGGATATATTTTTTCTGTTTAAGCGTTTTTTGGCAAATTCAGCTCGGCGCTGGAAGTGTTCTTTTGCTTCTTCTGCTGTTAAGGTCTTACGATAGGCAACCATTCTTTCCGCCAATCTTCTTTCCAGATTGTTTTGCGCCACCAGGGAAGAATCAATTAAAACATTAACTGTTGTCATATCTACGGGGTCTTTTGCCAGTTCCAGCATTAAGGAATGTTTGATATTTTCAAATTGATTCCTTAGCTTCCCGATTTCTTCATCCCGTTCAAAAGGAGGGTGACCAAAAGGAGGATGAGGACCACGCATTTCTGCTTCTTTTACAGGTGGTTGAGGATGGGGGTGAAACCAATGCAAATAAATGAAACTGCCAATAACGGCAAGATTGAAACTGACCGAAATCAGCAGAATTATTATTAACCAGCGTTTACTCACCTTGTTCTCCATTTTTCGTTATGTTGTCCAAAATTGTGTTTTCACCAAATTCACCATAAGCAACGGAAGTGTAAATAGTGGTTTCTTCTTTTGCGGGACTGGCAATATTATAGCTGACGGAGCCGACTTTAATGCCAGCCCATAAGCTTAAAGCAATAGTGAGCATTGCTGTAACGGGGGTAAGTTTATAGCGACGGAAAAACCCGGGACGACGATTATCAAGACGGTGCACCTTATCCATAATTTGTCCGTGAACCCAGGCAGGAAACTCTTCTTGGGGCAGAGCAGAAAGCATCCGCTTCAGTTTGGTAGCATTTCTCAGATAAGCTTTGCAAGCAGGACATTGATCCAGATGGGATAAAAGTTTTATTCCGGAACGGTCATCCAGTTCGCCATCAAGCTTTTTTTCCAGATAGCGTTGAGCTTTACTGCATCTCATTTTTCTGCTCCTTTATCAAATTTTGTTTCCACTTATTATACTCTTCCCTGCTCACTATCCTGCAAAACTTTTTTCCTCAAAATCCTTTTTGCCCTTACCAGCAATGATTCCACGGCTTTTATGCTAATCCCCAAAGTAGCAGAAATTTCTTTGTAGGACATTTTTTCGTAATACTGTAATTGAATTACGGCTGCCAAACGCGGAGGCAAAGCGGAGATAGCATTTTTTAAGACAGAGAAATCCTGTTTGCCGGGATTGCCAGATTTTTCCGGAATTTGGTTGAATTTATCCGGCTCCAAATTTACATAGCGGGATTTCTGCTTCAGAAAACTGAGACATTTATTGTGCGCAGTTTTGTAAGTATAGGCAAGGGCAGTGTTTTCATCAATGCGTTCCAGATTTTGGTAAACCGCCAGGAAAACATTCTGCACGATGTCTAAGGCATCCTGCTCATTAGCACATATAGTTAGAACATAATGATAGATGCGCTTTTCGTTGGTTGTTAAAAATGCCTCAAAGTGTTCTTTTTTCATTTCGCTTATTTTTTTCTTTTTTTCTATTCTCTTAATTTCTGTTGTGCAAAAAACAGACCAAACCTGCAATAAAACTTGCTAATGTAGCCGGAACTTATTGTTATTCCGGAGGGTTGACCTCCTGGTCAACCACCCTAATTGCTATTTTCTACTGAACGACGAGGACATTATCTTCCGGAGGGTTGACCTCCTGGTCAACCACCCTAATTGCTATTTTCGTTACCGAAAAAACCTTGTTTCTTTTGAACGACGAGGACGTCGTTCTTCCGGATAAAAAACCCTGGTAGCAATTGAACGATGAGGACTTCATCTTCCGGAGGGTTGACCTCCTGGTCAACCACCCTGATTGCTATTTTCTACTGAACGACGAGGACATTGTCCTCCGGAGGGTTGACCTCCTGGTCAACCACCCTGATTGCTATTTTCTGCTGAACGACGAGGACATTGTTCTTCCTGTTTTTTCAAAACTACCCAAAAACAAACCTTGACCAATTTCTACATTTTCAATTACAAGTATCAGCTAAGATGATTAATAAAAGCATTGTTTATCTCTCCCGCAAATACTTAAGCGGACGCAAAAGCAAAGGCATCGGCAAAACGCATTATCTTTGCCTGATTGGTATTACTTTGGGCGTTTTAGCTCTGCTTTGTGTAACTTCCGTAATGAATGGTTTTCGTTCCGATATCTATAACAGGATCACCGGCACTTTTTCTCAGGTTCGCATTACAGCAGATGCCGGAGCCACCGTTAAGGACTATCCTGTTCTCTGTAACCAGTTGCAAGATATGAAATTTGCTGCCAGTCCCGTAATTCGCAATGAACTTTTATTAAAATCAGGGCAGGTTATTTTACCGACATTGTGTTTTGGTATTGAACCTGATAGACACAAAAAAGTTTCTTCCCTGTTGCGGATAGCGGATAATCCGCACAGAGAAATAATCCAGGGCATTTTAGCGGGAGATATTGTTCCCGAAACATTTAACGCTTCAGGAATTGCTTTAGGGGCTGGTTTAGCTTCTCAATTGGGGGTATATTTGGGAGATGAAATTCAGGTTTTATCTCCTGTTTTCAATATTCCAACCGCTTTTGGAATGATCCCTCATATTCGTTTTCTGAAAGTGCAGGCAATCTTTGCGGCAGGAATGCCCGAATACGACCAAAATTTCAGTTTTATGAGCATAAACACGGCTGCCTTTTTTGCTTCCTATTCGCCTGGTGAAGCGGATTATATTGAAGTGAAACCTGTTACAACCTCTTTATCCAAGAACATTATGTCCTCTCTAAAAAAGAGCTTTCCGGGTTATCAGATTGAGGATTGGAGCAGTTTTGATCCCAATCTCTATGCTGCCATCCGCTTTGAAAAATTCCTGATGTTTGTAATTATGCTTTTTATGTTTATCATCGCCAGCTTTAATTTAACGGGAAACCTGCTGAAAACTATTTCCCAAAAGAAACGGGAACTGGGGCTGCTAAAGGCATTGGGCTTAACCGATAAAGACCTGCAGGGCTTATTTTTGTTGCAGGCGCTTTTTTTATGTTCCGTAGGAATTATAGTTGGGCTTAGTTTGGGCTCGTTTTTACTGCTCATCCAAAAATATACGGGAATTATAAAATTGGGTTCTGGCAGCGGCGAGGCAATTATTCTTCCCGTGAAATTTTTGTTCACAGATTATGCCCTGATAGTCGTTGTAGCTTATATTATAACCATTTTAAGCGTGCTATTGCCTCTTAAGCGTCTCAGCAAAATAAACGCGGTAGAACTAATTAAACGAGCCGTATAAACCCCTTTCCCTTTATAATTCGCTCCCGATATTTTGCCAAATAGATTCCCGTATCTTTCCCGTATCGCAATATGGGAACGATATGGGAATGATACAAGATGCATATCCCCGCCAGGAAAGGAATTTTTTAGAAAATACATCCTGCGAAGGCAGTTAAATTTGCAAAACGATATCACCTTTACCAGGCAACCTATCCCTTTTCTTCCAATTTCTTCAGCGTTTTCTTCATTTCTTCTTGACGCCAAGAGCGTTTGCGAAAAAAAAGGTAACTATGCAAACTATAGATGTTTTACCGATAATTCTCGGGCTGCTTATCTTACCCTGCCTGTTTTCTTGCGTGCAGGCAAAGGGAAATATGTATCCTCTTGATTCCAAATACATTAAGGCAGAAGAGCTGAATGCGGAGCTGGATCAAATCGTGCAAATTAAGCCGGAATATGCCGAAAAAAGGATTATCGGTTTCAGTAACGCTGAAAATCTACCTGTTTATGCTTTGCAATTAGGGAAAAAAGATGCTGCTAAGGCAATTTTGGTAATTGGCCAACATCACGGTGAAGAAGTTTTGGGAGTTAATATTTCGCTTGCTTTGGCGGAAAGGTTGTTAAGCGGCTACTCAAATGCGGAAAATAAATCTCATCTTTTAGAGCATTACCAGGTTTGGATAATTCCCACTTTGAATCCCGAGGGCTTTAGGATTGTAAGTTCCGGAATACTAAGAAATAAACGCAAAAATAACCGCGATACCAATAATAATCATCAGCTTGATTTACGCACCGACGGAGTAGATTTAAACCGTAATTATCCTGTTTTCTGGGAACTGGATACGGAAATGGAAAGCAACAGCCCCTATTATAAGGGTTCTGAACCCTCCTCCGAAAGTGAAATAAAAGCCATCATCACGCTGGCTCAACAACAAAACTTTGCTTTGGCAATATTCTTGCATAGTTCCATTTCCGGCGTTAGCAGCGAAAAAATATTCCTGCCTGCCAAGGGAAACGGCTCGGAGCTTTTTCAAAAGGCATCTTCTTTAGCCGCTGTTTATGCTGCTTCTGCTAAAAAGGACTATTTGAAAGGAAATTATGAGGTCTATACAGGTTCCACCTCTGAAGTTGGCAATGCGCGTAATTATTTCTTTCACCGGTATGGAACTCCGGCTTTTTTAGTGGAAATTGGAGGCAAAAATAAACGCGGACAAAGCATTATCCATCCCTCCAACGCAATGCTGGAAAAGGTTGTAGCAAAAAATGTGAAAGCGATGATGAATGTTTTTACAGAGCTGGAAACTCAGGAAGCGAAATGAAACTGAAAATAAACTTTAGCATTACTAATAATTATAGCTTAACATTTATGTCCGTAGTGTAACTCAAAGCTCGGGAGGTAACAAAATGAGGCAAATTAAATGGATTGTGCTTATCGCACTGCTCTTTACTCTTTCCTGCCAAAAAAAGGAAAGTGCAGAAAAAAAACCGCTGCTTTTAGCTTCCATTCATCCCTACGAACTTGTCCTAAAACAACTTGCGGGAAATGAATTTGAAGTGCAATGTATAATACCTCCAGGTGCCTCTCCTCATACCTGGTCTCCGCGTCCTGCCGATTTGAAAAATCTCCATTCCGCTGCTTTCATTCTTGCCAATGGTTTAGGATTGGAAACAAATCTGGAAAAGAATTTCAGGGAAAGAAAAGATGTCTATGTGGAGGCAGCCACTTTGTTGAAAGACCTTATCCCTCCGGAGGAAAAAGAATTGTCCCCGGAAGAAGATAATCCTGAGCATCTTGAACAACATCATCATCACGGTCAAAATCCTCATCTCTGGACCTCTCCCGCTTTAATGATTCGCCTGATTGGTTTTCTGGAAAAAGAACTTAGCACCCGGTTTCCCAATTCCGCTTATGTATTTAAAAACAATGCTCAAAAAATGCAGCAGGAACTTGGTGATTTAAGTGCCAAAATTGAGAAAGAAAGAGCCCAGTATGATAATCCTGCAATAATTACCTATCACGATGCTTTCCACTATTTTCTGCAGGAATATAATCTTGAGGAATTGGGGTTTGTGCAGGAAAGTCCCGGTAAAGAACCCACTCCTGCAGACCTTTCTCGCTTGGGTAAGATAATACAAGAACATAATGTAAAAGCCATTTTTCTGGAACCGCAAATGGATAAAAGAGCCGGGGAAACCCTTGCCCAAGAATTTAGCTTGAAATTACTCACGCTTGATCCTTTAGGCAGTGACGGCAAGGCACAAACCATTACGCAGCTGATAGATAATAACTGGCAAAAGATGAAAATGGGATTTTAGCAACACTAATGATTCAAATTAAAGACCTGCAATACAAAATAAACGGCAAGATAATTCTGGAAGATATTTTTCTGGAACTTGCTGAGGGTGAATTTGCCGCTATTATAGGTCCTAACGGAGCCGGAAAATCAACTTTGATAAAATTGATACTCGGCTTATTGGAACTGAAAGAAGGCAGCATTTTGATTGATGGAGTAGAGCACTATAACTGGCTGAAAAATAATACTATTGGTTATCTGCCCCAATATGAGGAATTTGATAATGCCTTTCCGGCAACCGCTTTGGATATTGTTTTAATGGGCTTGGCAGGTCAGCTTCCCTTAGGGGCTCATTTTAATAAAAATCATAAACAAAAAGCAATGGAAGCATTGGAACAAACAGGAGTTGCTCATCTGGCAAAAGAATTGATGGGAAAACTCTCCGGAGGGGAATTACAAAGAGTTTTTTTAGCCCGCGCCATTGTTACTGAAAGCAAATACTTAATTTTGGATGAACCGGAGGCAAGCTTAGACCGTCCTTCCGTGGAAAGTTTTTTTGCTCTGCTGAAAGAATTGAATAGCGCTGGCAAAACAATTATTACCATTTCTCACGATTTAACTACTCTCTCCAAATATTGCAGTTTTCTGGTTTGCTTAAATCGCCGGTTGCATTGTCATAGCCAAACTGAACTTATTGATGCAGATGTGATTCATAAGACCTTTGGTGATAGTTTGCGGATTATTGAAAAGGATTATTAAACTAAAATGTTTAGCTTTTCGTTTCTGATTTACGCTTTTTTAGGGGCATTACTATCGGGAATTTCTTTGGCTGTGTTTGCTCCATTTGTCACTCTCCGGCGGATATCCTATTTGGGTGAAGCGCTTTCCCATATTGCTTTTGCCGGAATTGCTTTGGCTATTATAACCGGTTTGAATTTAACTGTAACAACCCTGTTTTTTGTGATGCTGATTGCTTTGGGAATTACTTTGCTGGCAAAGAAGCATAACATTCAGGAATCCAATACGATAACTATATTTCTGTCCTTAAGTATGGCGCTGGGTATAATCCTGATATCTATTTCTAAAAATTACAGTTTTGACCTCTCCAGCTACCTTTTCGGCAATGTGTTGCTGGTTACCAAAAGCGAAGTAATTTCCCTGGTTGTATTATCCGTTTTAAACATTGCCTTCGTCTGTTTTTTCTATAAGGAACTGTTCTATTTAACTTACAATCCTGTAATGGCAAAGGTCTATCGGATTAAAACAGACCTGGTAAACCTGATTTTTATGCTGCTTTTGGCTGCCAATATCGTTATCAATGTTAAAAGCGCGGGAATAATTCTGGTTACGGCTCAGCTGATTCTGCCTGCAGTGATTGCATTTAATTTTGTCCATCAGCTTTCTAAAGCTATATTTATTTCTATCCTGGTGGCTATATTTTCCGCTTTTATAGGATTTTATTTTAGTTTTCAGCTGAATTTACCTACCGGAGCTTGTATTGTTGTTTTTGAAGCGCTTCTCTATTTTATATCTTTATTATGCACGGAAGGTTGATGTCCCGGTCAACTAAACACTGGAGGGTTGACCTCCCGGTCAACCAAACTCGGAAGGTTGATGTCCCCGTCAACTAAACACTGGAGGGTTGACCTCCCGGTCAACCAAAAACCCCGGAAGGTTGATGTCCTCATCAACCAAAATCCCCGGAAGGTTGATGTCCTCATCAACCAAACACTGGAGGGTTGACCTCCCGGTCAACCAAAACCCCGGAAGGTTGATGTCCCGGTCAACCAAATCCCGGAAGGTTGATGTCCTCATCAACCATTTCTAAAAACCGACCCGATATCTTTTTTCCTGGAAAAGGAAGGAAATTATGAAGAATTTAGCCCGACATCTGTTACCTCTGTTAATTGGTCTTGTTTTTGCCTCAATAATTTGGCAGGTAGGAGAAACTATGCTTGCCGATTTTTGGAACAAAACCTCTTTAAGTATTTTTGGCAGCTCTTTTGTGGAGCTCCCGACAATGGATAAAAACGGCATTCCGATGCAATATTATCCTTCTGCAGGAAAGGTTTATAATCCTGAACTTATTGCCTCTCAGGCCTCCCGCTTCTATAAAACCCGCATTGAGGAAACCCGAAAAAATGCCTTTTTGCTTTATAGTAAATGGCTGGAAGATAATCTGGATGCAAACGGCAATATTCCTGATAATTATGATTATCCGAAAGTAGGATTAAAAAAACCCTGGTATAGTGCTGCAGGCAATAGTGCAACTATGCTTGCTTTGGCTGAAAGAGCTGGTAACCTGCATAATCCGGAAACCTTTATTAAAGCCCAAAAAATGCTCTATAACCTGCAACCTGAAAAAGGCAATTTCAGCTTTTACGAAAAAGACGGGGGTATCTGGTTTCAGGAATTTCCTACTGAACCCTATTCTCTTTACGGAATGCTGAAAACCCTGGCAAATCTTGCCGAATATCAAAAATTGGTAGAAGATAGCTTGTCGCTAAAACTTTTTCAACAAGGCACTATTGCCCTGAAGGCAAAGCTGCCGCAGCTGGCAAAGGAAAACTTGCTGGACGATAAATATCACTATAAAAACAAACGCATTGAACACATAGAACTTGTTTCGCTTCTGGAAGATGTGAATGCTGCCACGCAGGATTCTGTTTTCACTCCCTATATCCAAACCTATAAAGCTAATAACAAACAGTTTGTCCTGTTCCAGTTTTTCAGTCCTTTCCAGCCGGGAAGAATAATTGGTTTTCTCTTTGGCTGGGCAATTCTGTATCTAATTGCCTACCTCTTTTTAAAGCCCAAGAAAGATAGAGAATTATAGCCATCAGGACAGCCGGGTTAATGAATTCTTTATAAGCTCGTTTCGGTGTTTTCGGTGCCTTCGGTGGCTTATTTGTTTTCGGTGTCTTCGGTGCCTTCGGTGGCTTATCTAACTTCGGTGTCTTCGGTGTCCTCGGTGGCTTATTTGTTTTCGGTGGCTAAAAAAAATCCCGGGCATTTCACCCGGGATTCTTTAACTTGGCTCTCCTTCCAGAGTTCCTATTTAGTCATTAGCATCTTTTTGCTTTGCTGGAAATTATCAGTTTTCATAAGGTAAATGTAAACTCCACTGCCAACTGTTTTACCGGTATCATCTTTGCCGTCCCAGTTCGTTTTAAAAGTTCCAGCTGAATTGTGAGTGTTTGTAAACGAGCGTATTCTTTGTCCTTTGGAATTATATATTTCCAAAGTTACAGTCGTCGGTTCCGGGATACTGTAGCTTAAAACTGTATTGGGATTAAAAGGATTGGGATAGGCATTATACAATTTGGTTACGATTGGAAATTCAGGAGTTTCGGGTTCAGAACCATTTTCTCCAGTTGTAACGGAAACAGGACCAAAATATTGCGTTTCACCATTTAACGCAATGCTTTCCAACCAGTAATAATATACCGTATTAGAAGCAAATTCAGAATCAGTAAATTTATAGCTGGTTTGCGTTCCCAGTTCAATTCCTTCGTTTATTAAAACTGGATTTATCTTAATAGCATTTGCATAATTTCTATCTTCGCTACGCAAAATGTTATAACCGCTATGATTTGTTTCCGATTGGCTTACCCAGCTAATAGTTACATAACCTTGGGTAGCGTAAATGGCATTAAAATACGAAAGCTCTACAGGCAAAGTGGATTCTGCATTTATGGGAAAAACAATATCCACATCACCATTGGCTTTGGCTTCCAAGATAAAGCTGACTATTTCAGCTGTCCAGGTTCCCGGATTGGAAATTATCTGATATGTTTCACTTGGTAAAATCCGATAGGCAATCTGCGCAGGAATAAAGCCAAGCGAATGAGTAATCGCGATATTTTTACCGGTAAGATTAACCCCTGAACTGCTTAACTGAATAACTAACCCGGCATTGGGTAAACCAATTCCTTCAGAAGCTAAACTGGCAACGGCAGTTATTTCAGTTTCACCTTCCAAACCGGAAATTTCTACACTGGGATTTACAGGAACTTCATTAATAGTAACAGTTCCAGCATCAACTACGGTTGTTCCGGTGGTAGTAAAATTCCATACAGGACATTCATTGGCATCCCCAATTTGGTTTACAGGAACTACCTTCCAGAAATATGTTGTTCCATAAGCAAAAGCTGATGGAGTGTAATGTGGCGATAAACATTCTACAGGTGTTCCGGGAAGGGTTTGTCCCAAATATAATTTATAGGAAACAGGTGCATTAGCTCCCGCATCCCAATACAGTTTTGTATTCAGAGCTACATTTTGAGCATTATTTTCAGGAATAGGATTCAGTGCTGCCGATGGACAATTAGTGAAAGCAGCAACTTCCATATTATTTAGCATAACATCACTATCTGCATTAGATATTGTTGAACCAACATAAAATGCAAATCTACAATGTCCACTATGTCCTGCTAAAGGAATAACTACTTTTTCTCCACTGATTCTGATATCATTATAAACATAAGAAGAACCCGTATTATTCCATTCCCGAACAATATTGGCTGTGGACCAGCTATATCCATCACCAATTAAAACGGCAATTCTATCATCAGGAGCATAAACTGGAGGCGTTCCGGTTGGGGTTTGATTATATTTTAGCACTGCCAAATCAAAAGAAAGATAATAGGTATCATCCGGAATATTAAAAAGAGGAGAAATCAACCACCCGTTAATTGAACCCCAAATATTTAATCTGGCTGCTTTATCCGTTCCGGTAATATTCAGCCAGTCATCCTGTTCCCATAAACTTGAGGGATTTAAAGAAATGGGGTCTTGCAAAACACCGGTTCTTGTTAACCAATCACTATTGGGAGGAACAGCACTATCAAAACTCTCCTGATAAGGAAAAGTGGCAATAGCAGGATCGGCTACTGCAGTAAAACTCCATATAGGACAATTCTGCGCTTCACCAATAATATTAACAGGTATCACTTGCCAGTAATAGGTAGTGCTGTAATTGAATCTGTTTGCCGGTGTGTATTTGGTAGTAGTAACAACTTGATTTAAGGCAATATTGGTAGGGGGATTATCCGTTCCGAAATTGATCTTATAACTAAGAGGTGAACCACCTCCGCTGGACCATTTAAGATATTTGTCAATTGCTATATCGGTGGCAAGATTTGCTGGATCAGGATTTATAGCAGGATTGGGTGCTTGCGTTGGAGGAGTGATAATTTTGAAGCTGGGATGATTGTTGGAAGTAGCTCCAGTGGTGTTTGGAAAAGTAGTTCCGGTTCCGGACTCTTTGTAAACTGCCATATTGCTTTTAGAGGCATAATAAAACTTGGGATAACCACTGCTGATTTTGCTGCCATCTCTGTTTTCCCAAACAATATCTAAGCCCACATAACCATCCCAGGTAAAATTGAAAGGCGTGGTTAAAACTATCTCCATCCAACCTGGCCCGGCAAAAGTTATACTGCCATCATAGACCTTAGTAAATGAAGTGCTGCCCCCGGGATTGGGATAACTGGTTGAACTAGATAGGGTACTGCTATAATTGTAACCAAAATAGACCTTCTGATTATCCATAGTATAATCGGAAACATCATTGTTAACTTTAAAAGCAATGGAATAAATAGTAAATGAACCGGTTATTCCAGCACTACTCATCTCCGTTGCTGTAAAAATAAATCGGCTCCATCCATAATTTGAATTTCCGTTAACGGGAACATGATAGCTATTAGAGGTGCCATCTACAATGGTATATTCCGTGGCAAAGAGAAAACTGCTCATCGCTAAAACAACAAGCAGAACTACAAGTGTTTTTTTCATTTTAATCTCCCTTATTAGTAGGTAGTAGTAAAAAATTGTTTTCCTGATTGACCATATAATACACCGCTCTCCTTACAATGACCACTATCATTATATGAAAAGAGCGGAACCGAAATAACATCTGCATAAGATTTCCGGTAAAAAAAGATTGTTTCTTTTACCATAAATTCATCCTAAATATCTCCCTATTGCCTTTTGCGATAACTTTTCGCTACTCTCGCTTCCGGCAAAGGCATCATTCCTGTTGCGGGATTCTAACTTGAAACCTATGTTTTCCATCTTGATAAACTCCTTATCTATGCAGTCATTTATCGTTTTTCCCAAGCTTTGGCAGAACTCTTCGCTTGCCACACAAACACTGCAAACTATTCCTCTGATATTGTCAAGAACTTTTTTACAATTCTGCTTCTGCCGCCCTAAACCTTGTTCTAACAGTGATTTCTCCTTAGCTTAGTTCCAAATGCCGGTAAAATTCCCTGTTATTGTTGCCGGTCTGGAAGATAATTGTTCTATCCTTTCCCTTTCCTATCTTCAATATAAACTGCAAAAAAGACGAATCTCTTATAAAAACTTGGTTTTTTGGTTTGTGGTAATCCCCCCAAAAATCCAATCTGACAGAAATAAAGCAAAATGATATTATCTCCCTGTTGGGGATAAAGCTTTTATTTTTCCATACTTGGATTTCTGCTTGCACGGTAATGATAAAGGATATTTTATTTAATAGCTAATTAACTGGGGCAATTACTAAAGGGGAATTAGACAACTCGTTTCTCCACCTTGCCTTATTTGGAACTAAAAACCACAGTAGTTGTTTTATGCTTAAGGATTTATAATTATTCTGTCCGGGAGCTCTTTTTTGAAACCAGATAGTTACCTATTATTAAGCTATCCAAACCGGAGGAAAAGAAAGTACGGATGGCATCATTGGGACTGTTTACAATCGGCTCGCCTTGAATATTGAAAGAAGTATTCAGTATTATTGGGACACCCGTTAATTTGCCTGTTTCAGTGATTAGCCGATGCCATAAAGGAAGAATATCCTTTTCCACGGTTTGGGGTCTGATGGTTTTATCAATATGAACGGTTGCCGGAGCTTTAGCTGCTAATAACTCTGTAGCTATATCAGCTTTTATCATATAGGGTAAAGATTTATCTCCGGAAAGATATTCACTTGCTTCTTCTGCAGGAAGGGAAGGACAATAGGGTCGCCAGCTTTCCCGGAACTTTACCTGGCTGTTTATTTTATCTTTAATGCCATTATTTGCAGGAATTGCCACAATACTGCGTCCGCCGAGAGCTCTGGCTCCCATTTCTGCAGAGCCCTGAAACCAGCCGATGATTTTACCTTTTGCCAGAAGTTTAGATGCTATTCCAGCAGGATCATCCATTGCTTGAAAGTTAAGACCATAATTACTCAGCGCTTTTTTTATTTCGTCATTGCTGAAGGATGCTCCGTATTGAACATTTTTCAACGGATCACCAAGCTTGGCGCCAAGCTGTTCGGAAACCCAATATGCCGCTCCAATGGCAGAACCATCATCAGAAGCGGCGGGATGGATAAAGAGTTCATCAATTCCGGGAAGGGTGGAAATCAGATAATTTGCCTTGCAATTCATAAAGCCCCCGCCAGCCAGGCAAAGTTTAGGAATGGGATATTGGCGTCGGAGGTATTTTACCAATGATAGTAGAGCTTCTTCCAGTTTACTTTGAACTGCATAAGCCAGGTCAATATACTCGGGAAGAAGATACCTGTTCACTTGTTCCCCGTTTAAAAAAGCTTTTTCTCCAGGATAAACAGGACGCAGATTTGGATCGTAACTGCCCAGAAAATTTACCAGGGCATCAGTATAACGAGGATGGTGGTAATTACTGCCCATTTTGAAGAAATAAGGATCTAACTCAAAACCTTTATCGTTAATCTTCAGAATCCTTTCCAAACGCTGAAGCCAGGGATTATTGTCTTTATTTTTTTCTCCATAAGCTGCCAGACCCATCAACTTTCCCTCATCGCGATTGGCATAAAATCCCAGATAAGAAGTAAACCCTCCGTAAAACCAACCCAGAGAATAGGGAACGGGATATTGAAGAACCCGGCTGAATTTTCCTTTGCGAACCACATATCCCGATACGCAAGAATCTTCACCATGCCCATCAGCTACTAAAACCAGAGCATCGTTAAAACCTGATTGATGATATGCCTGATAGGCATGACTGAGATGATGATTTACATAAACCACTTCCGGCAGTTTATCCCGAATGCCGATTTCGCGCATCGCAGAATGGATCATACTTTGATAATTGGCAGGACGATATAAATTCAGGTAGTTCAGCACTCCGCCAAAACCATCACCGGAAATATCTCCCTTACTATTGTATTTAGCACTGCTGAAACCATTCTTTACCGCTATGCCAGCCAAATTTCTCATTATCCGGAAAGGGTATTTGGTGCAATCCCAATTTATAGCTATCTTATCTACATCCCGGATATCCAATCCGGTGGAAGATAAACACCAGCGTAAAGCATACGCAGGAAATAAACCATGCAAACCTTTCAATCTATTAAACCGTTCTTCATGCGAGAATGCTATCAGTTTCCCATCTATTACCAGGCAGGCAGAAGGATTTTGACCGAAAGCGTTAAGCCCTAAAACTATCATTCTCAATCCTCAACTTCAAAACAGCTAAGATCAATATCGGACATCAGGTATTCCAAATCCAAAAACTTCAGAGCCGGCTTCAGGGATGCAGCATAAAAACTCTTGCTCTCCCAAAGCTTTTGCATTGCCTCATCGCGGGTAATATAGCCATAACGGATCTGATTGCTTAAAAAAGCATCCGTATAGGAAACAGCAAACATCTTTTGGAACATATATTCTTTAAATACATTGAAAACACAATCCGTATGCCAGTCCTCTTTGATCGCTTCGGGTATTTTCCAGCCAAGCTCTGAAGTGATGGTATCCAAAATGAGGCGGGGATCCCATTTTTCATAAGCATAAAACATCAAAGGGTGAACCTGAGGATACTTGAAACGAAGATATCCGGAGCCAGGGAAAACAGCTAAGCAGCCAGGAATGCTTGTGCCCAGAGTTGTTGCCAAGCTTTTAGCAAAAGTTGGTGAAGCCAGAAGTTCGCATCCTATATGTATCCCGCTGCGGAGTAACCCTTCTCTTTTATAAATGTGTTTCTTGTCCCCGGTATATTTGATTGCCAGAAAAGGTGAATATTCAAGAGGTGTGGAAGACCATACCACAAAGGGGATTTTCCTTTCGGTAGCTATCCGGGAGCCCAAAAGATGCAGATGCTTGCAAGCTACACAAATCATACCTGCCGAAGTGGGTGTAGGATGAGCCAGCCAGGATTTAAAATAGCGGGTAAAAGTTTTCTTGTGCTTATCTCCGGAAAGAGAAACCTGATGTAAGGTTACACCTAACTTTTCACAGGTTTTTTGGGCATTTTCCAGAGCAAATTTATTGGTGCCGCTATGTGTATAGATAAATGCTTCCGCTTTCAGATGATAATGAGTAACTAAACGATACAAAGCATAGGTGCTGTCTTTTCCTCCGCTTAAACCTACTAAACAATCTGCAGAACCTTTGTGCTCACCAAGACCCCGAAATTTATTCACCAGTAGTTGTTCACCTTTTATCCGGTAGGGTGGGTAATTATCTCTACACCAGGAGCATATTCCATTTTCATCAAAATTGCTACCGGCAAGCGTATCCGGCATCAGGCATTTATTGCAGCGGGTCATTGTTTTTTCTCCTTCAGAATATAAACGCAAGCTTTAGTAAGGGGATTAAAGCCGATGGAAATAACTTTATAACCTGCCTGGAAAATAGAACTTTCTACCAGTTCCCGGCTAATATGGAATTGATTAATTCCCAGCATTAGCATTCCTTCTTTTTCTATATATTGAGGTGCATCCTGCAAAAATCTCTGGATTGTCTCAATTCCTTGAGTGCCACCACAGAAACGCTTTATGGACAGGGCGTCAGGAAACAACCCTTTGCTTTTTCCTTTGTCGCTCTCCAAATAGGGAGCATTGAAGAGAATCAGAGAAAACCGGGCATTGATATTGGCAAAAAGGTCACTGTGTAGATAAGTAATTCCGCTTTCACTATCATTATCCCTGGCAAAGTTGATAAGTTCAAGGCAGTGGTCAGCAGCGCTGACTTCAGGACAATCCAGTTTGCTTTTAGCATAGCGGGAAAGAACAGCATAAGGTCCACAGCCCATATCCAGTAACTTTGTAGCTCTATTTACATATTCTTTTAGGCGGTTACGCAATGTTAAAGTAGTCCAATCCCAATATTGACCCCAAAGTGCAGGAGGCGGATTGAATCCATAGATAAATTTAAAGAGCATTTTATTCGTTCGTATGCCTTTTACAACCTTGAGATAAAAACCATATAAATTCATAGCTATGTAACCGGTTATCTTCATTAATTTACTTTTCCTAAGCAATCTTTAAAGCTTTTTTCGGGTACTGCAGGGTCTTACCAAAGATGAGCTCTAAAGGGTAGAAAACAGATGCTCAACAATAAATATAGCAATTCATAATTCTACTTTCGTGTCAAGGCAAATCTTGCGCTCAGTCCTAAAAATCACCCTTGGGATAATTGCCTTGCAGAAAAAGCTTGACATCCACAGGGCTTTAGAGTATTATATTATAAGTGGTTTATATTATTCGGATACAAGGAGTTTAAATGCTCCTAAGGCAATTACCGAACCTGAATTCGGTAACCCTGTAAGTTCTTGATTAAAGCAGGAAGGGAAAAAATGGATCAAAGAATAGTGTTATCTCCAGCTACAGAGCAGGATATTGATTTCATAGTAGATATTAAAACCGATATTACCCTTTGGCCTTATGAAGATGATGTTTCATCAGACAAGGAAGCAGTTCGCAAAGAAGTAATCTCAAGAATAGATGGCAGATGGTATAAACAATATATTATATGCCTTAATTCAGAAAATAAAACACCCATAGGTGCCATTCATATTCACTGGTATGTGATAGAACGAGGAAGCTGGGAATTGGGTTACTGCATCTTTCCAGAATACCGTAGGCAGGGCTATGGAACAGAAGCTGCACAATTAATTTTGAAATATGCTTTTGATGACTGGCATGCGCATAAGGTGCTGGCAATGTGTAATGCTCAAAATATACCTTCGCAAAAGGTGCTGGAGAAGCTGGGAATGACCAAAGAAGGGATATTTCGGGAAGAATTGCCCTGGCAGGATAAGTGGGTGGATCAATACTTCTATAGTATTCTGGAGCGTGAATTTAAAGCCAACTAAAGCACAAAGATGGATGACAGTATTTAGGAACAGGATACATAAGTTCATAAGGAATAACCTTGAATGATATGCAAAAAGTCCTAAAACTTACGAAAGAACTATACCCGTTATAAATAGATATAACATAGCAGGCAATTCATTTTCATATTCTCTACTGCAGACCTGCTTTCAATAGTAAGGTGAAATCCTTTCTTTTGCAAAAACCGCATAGTGAAACCCAACTTTTGGCTAAAACTTCCGCTTGCCAGATCTGACTTAATCACCTTAGAAATAATAGAGGTAGAAATAATCAAAATCTTGAACAAATCTTCTCATCGGAGTTGAATACTAATAAACCCTTTCTTGCTATTCCTCCAGTTTAGGTTAACAAATATATGCCGATGATTGTATAGGATAACAAGTGGGGGATAGTTTTTACCTTTACCACCTAATTGCTTTGCAGAAAAAGCTTGACATCCACAGGGCTTTAGAGTATTATATTAAAAGTGATTTATTTTATTTAGATACAAGGAGTTTAAGTGCTCCTAAGGTAATTGCCGAACCTGAATTCGGTAACCCTGTAAATTCCTGATTACAGCAGGAAGGACAAAAAAACATTAGCTTAGTAAGGATGAAAAAAAAGCGAGAAAGCAATGAAACAGATTTTAGTAGTGCTCTTAGTTAGCATAACTGCCTTTCTTATGGCACAGATAGAAATTCCGTTTGGCGAAATACGCCACAGTTCTATAGATATAGAAGGGAATTTGCATCTGCGTTGGGAGGACTTAAGCGGAGGGACATTAAGTCCGGAGTTTTTTTACAGTGCCAATGGTTCTTCCTGGCAAAGTTCAGAAGTTCAAGATATTTCCACGGGAGAAAAAGAAGCAACGGCACCTTATAGTTTCGGTCAAAAACTGCGTTACCGTCTTCATTACAGCATAGAAGAAATGGGGGAAACCATTGCTATGATGCATTCCGCCTATTGGGATAGTAATTCTTTTCCTCCTTCTTTAAATAATCTGGCTTATATCGGAACGGATGCAACAGGGGATAGTGTAACGGTGTATTCCTCAAACCTGGATTTACAGGAAACCTATATGGCAAGGAGTCCTGATAAACTATATTTTACGCTGAAAAACCTCAGCGGCAGTTTTCCGATAATGAATTCCCTAACCAGTTATAATGTTTACTTGGGAGTTTTGGGCAATATCAGTTCGCTGATGGATAGTGTAGGTTATGCAATGATCTATAGTTTTAATATTCCCGGCGTAGTTTCCAGCGGGCTTTATAAAATCGGTTATGATTCAGCAACGCAGCTACCTGTTTTTACGCGTCTTGGCAGTATTCAAAGTCAGGTTTCCGGAGGGGCATTAAATCTTGCCTGTAATATCAGTGATTTAACCGCTGATCCTGATTTTGGCGTTATGCCCGATGCCTTAATGATGGTAGGGCTTACTGCGAAGGTAGATATTGACATTGCCAATTTGCAACCTCAAATAGGGCTGGGCGATTACAGCACTCTTGCCTATATCCTTTTTCAGGATAATTACTATCAGGTAAGCCAGAATACGCTTCCTGTTTGCACTTTCAATAGTTACAATCCTTCCACCGGAATTTTACAGCTTGATTATTGGGATGCGGAAGCAGATTTTCCTTTAGTTAGCGAAGCTATTTTACCGAACGACACAGTGTTACAGTTTGTGCCTACGGCTCTGGATTATACCTCTGTAGTTACATACTTTTTACAATTACCTGCGGGAGAAGTAGATTCTCTGCTTTTCAGATTTAGCGATAACGGTTTTGAGCTTGTTCAGGATGTTCTTAATTTTGTTGCCAATGAAGATAGTTACGCTGTTCCCGGGCAGCTATCCTGCACAATGCCAAATCCGATTTCGGGGTTACCTGTAAATATCCGGTTGAAGGGTTTATCCAATAGCCCGGTTAACATAGAAATATATAATTTGAAAGGACAAAAGGTGGAGAAATTACAATATCCAAATACCGGAAATGGCGAATTGAATATAAGTTTGAATAGCTATCAGCTTTGTTCGGGAGTATATTTTATGCAAATTCAAAACGGCAGCCGAAATTTAAAGCGCAAATTTATGGTGGTTAAGTAACAGCAGATATGTTTATTGATTATACCCAAATAAAAATTAAATCCGGTAACGGAGGGGATGGAGCAGTCAGTTTCAGGCACGAAAAATATGTTCCCAAGGGTGGTCCTGATGGAGGAGATGGTGGTAAGGGAGGTGATGTAATAGCTATTGGAGACAGTAACTTAAACACACTTCTGGATTATCGCTATCACAAAGTTTACAAAGCAGGAAACGGAAAACCGGGTGCCGGAGCTAAGAAAAGCGGTTCGTCTGGTGCGGATTGTATTCTACGCTTACCTTTAGGCACCGAAATTTATGCCCTGGAAGGCGAGAAAAGATATAAACTGGCAGATGTAACCCAAGCGGGAGAACGCATTATTTTATCCGCAGGTGGCTATGGAGGCAAAGGAAACTGCAATTTTGCCACTCCTACAAATCAAGCACCGCGGATAGCGACTCCGGGAATTAAGACCGAAGAAATGGAACTGGAACTGATTTTGAAACTGATGGCAGATGTGGGTTTAGTCGGTTTTCCCAATGCCGGGAAATCCACCCTTTTAAGTGTGCTATCTGCAGCCCGACCGAAAATAGCGGATTATGAATTTACCACTTTGGAACCAATGTTGGGAGTAGTTTCTGTGAGTGATTATCAAAGTTTTGTGCTGGCAGATATTCCGGGAATAATTAAAGGAGCGCATTCCGGTAAGGGTTTGGGAGACCAATTCCTGCGTCATATTCAACGCACTCATCTTTTGCTTTTTTTAATTGATATTGCCAGTCCTGATCCTTTGGAGGCATACAAAACTTTGCGCTCGGAATTGTATCTGTATGATTCCTTTATGGATAAAAAACCCTATTTGGTGGTTATCAGCAAAACCGATACTCTTCCGCAGGAAGAATTAAAGATAAAACTTGCTGCCATCGGCGAAGCATTTAAGCAGCAATATAATGAAGATATCTTAGCCGTTTCCGCAGTTTCCAGAGAAGGTTTGGAAGCCCTTAAATACAAGATATATGAACTTTTGCAGCAGAGCCGCTGAATGACTAAACTGCAAACCTGGCTCTGTTTAAAATCAGCTCCTCTTTTAGGACAACGAGGCACTCTGGAGCTGTTACAGAATTATCCGAATCCGCAAGATTTTGTGGGCAATCCTCTGCACCCTGTATATCAATCAGCCAAACTAAAACCTGCTACTATAGAACATTTAAGCTCTTGTGTTCTGCCGGAAAACTACAACCGGATTTTAGCTTTGCTGGAAAAACATCAGATTCAATATCTTTGTTTAACCGATCCTGATTATCCCGCTGCCTTAAAAGAAATATTTGATCCACCTTTGATTTTGTATTACCAAGGCGACCTTTCCGGAACGCTGAAAGATATATGTTTGGCAGTTGTCGGCACGCGTAAACCTACTTCTTACGGAGTAGAAATGTGTCGTAAACTCCTGTCTCCTTTATGTGCCAAAGGAGTGAATATTATCAGCGGCTTGGCTATGGGCATAGATACAATTGCTCATCAGACAGCTTTGAAAGCAAAGACAAAAACCATTGCCGTTTTTGCTTCGGGTTTGGATAGTATCTATCCCCCGATGAATAAAGAACTGGCAGAAAACATTATCGCCAACGGAGCACTGGTTAGCGAATATGAACCCGGCAGTAAACTGGAACGCTGGAATTTTCCTTCCCGCAACAGAATAATAAGCGCTTTTGCCAATGCTGTATTTGTTGTTGAGGGTTCTTTAAATAGCGGAGCTATGCTCACTGCCAAATTTGCCGTTGAACAAAATAAACCCCTTTTTGCTTTGCCGGGAAATATCAATAACCGCAATGCCCAAGGCCCTAATTCGCTCATTAAACAAGGAGCTTTTTTAGTTAGCTCCACCGACGATCTGCTAAAGAATTTGGGCTTAACGGTTACAGCAAAAGAACAATTGGAACTGATTCCGGAACTATCCTCTGAAGAACAAGCGCTCTACGATATTTTATCCTCTGCCCAGAAAGAACTTACTTTTGACGATTTTATGCTTAAAACAGGCCTCGGTTTCGGCAAACTTTCCACTCTGCTGCTGAATTTGGAACTGAAAGGACTGGTAGCTAAAAGCAGCGGCAATTCCTATCTCAAAGTGTAAGATAGCGAGAGGGCAAGATCGGATGGTTGACCTCCTGGTCAACCCCTTCTTGTGCTTGAACGACGAGGACTTCGTTCTTCCAGAACAAAGCCCCTTAGGGCGCAGGTTGTTGACAAAGTTTACCAGCATCAGGAAGGGA
>DAONFA010000010.1 GCA_035403355.1 Candidatus Cloacimonas sp.
GGTTGACCAGGAGGTCAACCATCCGATCTCGCCCTTAGGGGCTTTTTGTTCAGGAAGAACGAAATCCTCGTCGTTCAAGCACAAGAAGAGGTTGACCAGGAGGTCAACCATCCGATCTCGCCCTAAGGGGCTTTTTGTTCAGGAAGAACGAAATCCTCGTCGTTCAAGCACAAGAAGAAGTTGACCAGGAGGTCAACCATCCGATCTCGCCCTAAGGGGCTTTCAGGTATCTCAACCCTCTAAACCTTATTTTTCCTTTTATGTTTTCTCAATATGAAATGTATATTATCTATGGCAAGGAAGGAAGGTGTCACTATCTTTCACATCAATTGCAGAACAGGGATTTTGCTTTTTCTGGTTATTATCTTCAGTCCTTATTCTGTTACTTTGTTTTCACCATTTTACGGACATAGTTTTTACCCTTAAACTGCATAGAGCAGAAGTATAATCCGCTGGCTAATTCCCTGCCATTATGGTCATTACCTGAGAACTCAAGAGTATAAGTTCCGGGTAATGTATGGGTTTCCGCAAAGCTGCTCACTAATTGACCTTTAGCGTTATAAATTTTAAATACCACGGTTCCGGATTGGTTCAGGGCATAGTGAATTTTCGTGCCGGGATTAAAAGGATTGGGAAAAACCCCTAATAGAGCTGTTTCCGGCGGAGGAAGGGGAGGTGGATCATTGGCTGTTATAATGGATACGGCACCCCAAAAGCTTTCCGTAGCGTCTATATTAATCACTTTCAGCCAGTAATAATAGCGAGTGCGGGCTACGGTAGTGCTATCTGTATAGCTATAGTTATTTGCAGGAAAAGGATTAAAGGGTATCAAATCGCTAATTGCTAATGCAGCAGAAAGGTTACTGTTATCTCCCCGCCAAATCTGAAAAGCCGATATTCCTGTTTCCACACTGCTTACCCAGGAAAGAACAACCTTATTTTTATCGTTCAGGGTTGGGGTAAAACTATTTAAGTAAGGAGGTAAAACATTATTTTGACGAGGAAAGCAGAAAGCTATCTGGTTAGCAGTTAAATATGATTCCGGCAGGGTAAAATATGCGTATTCATCAGTCCAGTTTGTTTCTGCTGCCTGGATTATCCACTGCCCTCGCGCATCAATTTTATAAGCCAAATAATAGGGTTTGTAACCCAAATTATGGAAAATAGTTATTTCTGCGCCGCTAAAATTCACTCCGCTAAGAGAGAAATCCATTCCTGCATCGGAAAAGGGTTCATTTAACGAAGCAAAACCTGAAGTAACGGTTAGACAATCATCTTCTGCAGCAATTCCTTCCAAAGTAAGTTCCGGGTGATAAGTATTGCCCAAAGTATCAGTTACAGCCGGTAGATGCACAAAAGCAAAGCCATTGTAAACATAAGCATAATCCGTATAATCATTGAGGGCAACACGAACATTATCAATTGCCGCGGGAGGTTGTTCTCCACCTGTAGCATCGTTTTTCCAGGCAAAAATGATTCTTACAGCACTGCCGGAAATGAAATACGGAATATCAAATTCGGCTTCTTTCCAGTTATTGGAATGATTCAGAGGAGAGCTCAATTGTCCAATATTTAAAAAAGTTCCTGCTACGGGAACTATATTGGGCATAACACAATAAACATTTAAAAAGTCAAAACAGGTTTCAGTTCCTTCTCCTCTTGCTTTCCAGGAAAAGCGTAATTTGCAATTTTCGGTTCCTTCCGGAAGGAAAATATCCCTGTAAAGATAACTAAGGGAAGCAGCATTAGTGTTGTATGTATTGCTGATACCTTCATCACTGCTGATATAAATACATCCATTTCCAGCTTGAGCCGTTGCCGAACCCTGTATCCATTTATTGGTCTGATTTTCATTGGCAACAGTCCATAAACAGCTGTCTGTTTCAAAACCGGCAATAAAAGGTGCAGTTTGTGCAGGCAGCGAAATTGCATTCAGAGTTATAATCTTGTTTTCACTATCGGCATTATGAGTAATAATTAAATTCCCGTTATAATCTCCTGCCTCAAATGGACAAAATACAACAGTGAAAACAGTGCTGTTATCAGCAGGAATAGAGAAATGAACGGTGTTTTGTTTCTGTCCTTTAAAGATAATCAAAAAACCCGTGGGAACAGTTATTTCTCCTGTTAGAAGAGAGGTTCCAGTGTTAGTAATCGTAAGAGGTCTTTCTGTTCCATAGCCCACAAGAACATTACCAAAGGAAAGGTTCGTAGCGTTAACCTCAATAGCGGGAGCATTGAGAGTAGATATTTTCAAGTTAGGTCTGTAAACAGTAACCGTGCCTCCAATAAAAACATCGCTTTGGTCTGCAAGATTATCCCGAACATAACGATAGCCCTGAGGAATTTCTGTATAACTTACAGTTCCGGAAGGGGAAACAGCACTGGCAGGACTGAAGGCAGTATCTATCAAAATATTATCTATCCCGTTCCAGAGAAAAGGAGTATCCAAAGTAAGCTGATCAAAACCACCTGTATCAGGTGTGTAATTATCTGTTTTATAATAAGTAATTAAGTTCTCTTCACCTTGCCACGCAGAAACATTTTCTTCAGCAGTATGAGCCATTCTAATTTGGAAAGCGGGAAGCGGATAAACAGGAGACGAAACAATATTAAAGCCCAATCGGGAAATAAAAATGGGACCGAAAATACCCTGCAAATTCAGCTCTCGTGCCTGATATATCATCTGACCGTGCAAACTTTTCCGGAAATTATTTACGGGACATCCCTCAGCGGAACTTGTTACCCCTGTTCCCGAACCAATAACTGCTATTAAAACATCTTCCGTTAACGGAGTGGCAATTTGCTCTGTAGTAGTTTCTGATTCTCCATCGTCATAAACGGCTGTAATTCTATATTGATAGGAAACCCCCGCGGTAACTTCTGTATCTGTATATCTGGTTCCGGTAATTGTAGTAAGCAAAACATCGTTGCGGTAAATATTATAACCGACAGGAATTCCCGCTTCCGGAACTTTCCAGTAAACAAGGACAAAGCCATTTCCCCCTGCAGCTGTCAAATCGCGGGGAGGCCAAAAGTAGGTTTCATATTCAGGCATTGTCAAATGGTCTATCCAAGCGCAGTTTTCAAATTCATCACTACCCTGATATTGATAATATACCCAAGCCAGAGTGTGCAAACCTGGCTCTACAGGGTAGGAAACAAGATCCCAATCTCTTTTTCCTGTCCATTGAACTGCAAGGTTATCATCAAGGTAAAAGCGCAGGTAACTAAATTCACTTTTAGTAGATAGCTTCCTGTAAAAATTTATATTTCCCGGCTGCGTAATATATATTTTCAGTTTCAATTCAGTGATATCACCATTATCCACATTTCCACTGCGAGCAGAGAAAGCACCCTCAAAATAAACATCATCTTGTACAGACCAGGGGTTGGGGCTATTGTTTTGCCAAAATAATGACGAAAAATCGCCTGTCTCAAAACCCTCATCGGCGGGAGAAACAATAGATGTAACTATTTGATGCTGACGCTGATTTCCGTCATTATCAACAACTACTGCTTTGATTGTATGCATCCCTAAAGTTGTTTCTGCAGTATCCCAAGTCCATTCATAAGGCATTGTAGCATCGGAAAAAACATAATCAGGATTGTTATCAAGGTAGAAACGAACTTCCGCTATGCTTCTATCATCCAAATCAGTTGCCTCAACCTGCACCGGGATCAGCGAATTGATTACAAAACCGGTATTATTGATAGGATAAACAATGTGGCAATGAGGGCTATAAGGATTGGCTTCCAATAATGCCTGATAGGCATTAACCATTCCGTAACCGGTAAAACAATCCCAACCTACAATTGCATCTATCGTCATATCTGTGGCAGTGGAAATAATTATATTTCTTACTTCAGCAGGAGTAAGATTAGGATTTACCGAAAGAATTAGAGCCGCAACTCCTGCTGCATAAGGACAAGAACAGGAAGTTCCATTGAACCACTGAAAGTAATCACCATAAGAGAAACCGCCATAACTTTGGATATCGGTTGTGGGAAGAATAGTAGGAGCCATAATATCAATTGCTCCTGCACCATCTTGAAGATTCATTCCATAGGAGGAACCCCACCAATATTCGCCATCAGAAGAATTGGGATTTTTTCTTTCTCCGGAAGGACTGGCAGCTCCAACAGCTATTACATCAGGATGTTTTGCCGGATAACCCATAGCAGAATTATCAGAATTTCCTGAACTGGCAAAGAGCACAACTCCGTTATTATAAGCATAACTAAAAGCACTATCGGCAGCAGGATCATCACCAACATTCATTGCATAGGAGCCAAAACTCATACTGATTACATCTACATCGTGGTCTGCCGCATAAATGATAGCATTAGTAACATAGGAAAATAAAAGATCTCCACTGCTATTAGATACTTTTAGAGGCATCACACTACACCCGCCTGCAATTCCGGAAACCCCAATTACATTATTAGCAATGCCAGCAGCAATTCCCGAAGTCCCTGTTCCATGCCCGGGATCCATACTATTATCATCCGGATTATTATCGTTATCCCCAAAATCATAACCTGCCACCAAACGCAAATCAGGATGATCAATATCTACACCCGTATCCACAATTCCGATAATAATATTCGGATCACCAAAATAATCTACTTCGTCCCAGGCAGCGATAGCATCGCTATCAAAACCGATAACTCCGACCCCGGGTCCGCTATGAGAACCATTTGCATAAACAGGTAGCTGCGCAGTATTATTGTGACCCCAATTATTCTCAAAATAAAAATCATCGGGAGCAATATGCAAATAAGCATAATACTCCGGAATCGCTTCTTCTATATAGTGATTGCTTTTTAGGATGGCAATAATTTCTTCCACGCTTTTAGTTCCATCTGAATGAACTACAAACCAGCGGTCAAAACCGTTTCTCCGAACCCATTCTTTGTCTTTGGCATCTATATAGGCACGCGTAATGGACTTTATGCCTACGCCGGTAAATAATTGATCAAGTTCGTTAAAATAGGTCTTTTCTTTTGTCTCATAAGCATTAATTGGTAATTGGGAGCGATTAACCGCATCCTGGCTAAGTTTTATTTTCACCAGGTCGGCACTGTAGAGCGGCTGTTGTTTTGGAGCATTTTGCAGGGCTATTGCATAAATCTGGCACACCAAAAACAGACAGAATAGAAGGACAGCAATTCTTTTCATAATACCTATAAAATAATGCAATATTCATTCCAAGCAATTAGTTTTGTATAAGATAAATCCCTTGCCGGTATCGGTTAAAAGCATATAAGGCAATCAGGAAAATCGGGACGGCACATTTAAATTTACTGCAAAACCCTTTCCTGTCTCTAAAAAACTATGTTTTCAGTTCAGACCCAAGCCACATTCGGCATCTTAATTGCCATTCAGTATTATTATTTATTTTTACTGCCTTATCGGAAGTGAATACGATTTCCTTATAGATAACACCAGATTATGTTAAAACTATCCCGAATTTCTGCTTTTTCCGGGATAAAAAGAGAAACTTCATTCAAAAAATGAGATACTTTCTATCAATATTTGTTTCTTAGTCCAATCTCTAATATCGGTCTGAAGATTCTTTAACGATTCCTTAGCGCCGTTAAGGAATCGTTAGAGAATCATTAAAGAATCATTAAAGAAATTAGCAAACAGCATTCAAAATCATCTTTGGCAATTATCAGGTAAAAACTTGTTACAAACTATGATAGTTGTAGCTCCGCTTTTTCCCCTGGAGAAACGACATCCTTGTCTTTTATCTTAGTTGACTGGGAGGTCAACTTTCCCGGAAAAACGATGTTCTTTTGGTTCATTTTAGTTAATCAGGAGGTCAACTTTTCAGGAGAAACGACATCCTGGTCTTTTATTATAGTTGACCGGGAGGTCAACTTTCCCGGAAAAAAGAAATTCTTGTCATTTTAATCATCCTTCGGCTACCCCGGAAATGAAACTTTTTTTTACACCATCTTTTCCTCCTAAAATCAAGGTATAAAATCTCTTTCAGCCCCAAAACAGAGATTTTGATTGACAAAAAATGTCCTTTTCAACTTTAGTTCATAGATGATGAAAAAGCACAAGGGATAGTTTTCATAGAAGGATTAGTTCCACCTCTAAAAATAATTTCACACTTGTGCCTTGCTTTAGAAAAATATTTACTTCAAGGAGAAATAAAATGGCAGTCCCGAAAAGACGAACCTCCAAAAGCAGGAGAGATAAACGCAGAACACATAAGGTGTTAACCCCTCCCAGTTTTAACTCTTGCAAAAAATGCGGAGAACCCAAATTGCCACATCATATTTGTGAAAAATGCGGCACTTATGACGGTAAGCAGATTTTAGCAGTTAAGGAGTAAGGTGCGTATTGCCGTAGATGCTTTCGGAACGGATTTAGCACCGTTTCCGGAAATTGAAGGCGCAGTCCTGGCTATAAAAGAAGACCTTTGCAATGAAGTTATCCTGGTTGGCGAAGAAGATAAAATTAACCACGAACTGGAGAAATTTTTTTATCCCCGGAACAGAATCAGTGTCGTTAATGCCACGCAACGAATAGAGATGGATGATAGCGCCGCTTCAGCAGTGCGTTCTAAAAAGGATTCTTCTTTGGTGAAAACAATTGAATTACATAAACAGGGGTTTGCAGATGCTGCTGTAAGTGCAGGTAACACTGGTGCTGTAATGTCTGCCTCCCTGTTGGTTTACGGAAGAATAAAAAATGTTCTGCGTCCTGCAATTGCGGTTGTTTTTCCTACCGAAACAGGGCATCAAATTCTTTTGGATATGGGCGCTAATGTAGATTGCACAGCAGAAAATTTAGTGCAATTTGCCAATTTGGGAAGTATGTATTACAAGTATTTCTTTCAAAAAAAGCAGCCCCGAATTTCCCTGCTGAATATAGGAGAAGAAAGTGCCAAAGGAAATGCTATCACCAAGCAGGCATACAAATTACTAAGCCAGGAACAAGAGCTTAATTTTATCGGCAATATAGAGGGTAAGGACATCATCAAAGGCATTACCGATGTTGTTGTTTGCGATGGTTTTGTCGGCAATATTGTGCTAAAAACAATAGAGGGCGTGGGGTTTTCTATCTTTGAAATTTTGAAAGAACAGATCAATAAGGATTGGATAGCCAAGCTTGGCTCTCTCCTTTCCTATCCTGTTTATACCTATATAAAAAATAAACTGGATCATACAGAATATGGTGGCGCATTACTTGTCGGTTTAAACGGCATTTCCGTAGTGGCGCATGGTCGCAGTAATGCCAAAGCGATGAAAAATGCTATCCGCTTTGCTGCATTAATTGCCAAATCCGGCTTTGTAACGAATGCCCGGGACTATTTTGAGAGGTCTTAATTATGGCAAATTATCATTCTAAATTATCTTCTTTTGGTAGCTCCGTTCCTGCAAAAATCCTCAATAACTTTGATTTGGAAAAGATTGTGGATACCAGCGATGAATGGATTAGAACCCGCACAGGTATGTTTGAAAGACATATTGCTTCCGAAAATGAAGCAGCCAGCGATTTTGCCTATCAGGCAGCAACCAGGGCGATAGAAAGTTCCTCAGTTAAATACAAAGATATTGATCAAATAATCGTAGCTACCATTTCAGGAGACCATCCTTTTCCTTCTACTGCCTGCATTCTCCAAAAAAAATTGGGTCTGAAAGATATCCCCGCTTTTGATATTTCTGCCGGTTGCACCGGTTTTATCTATGCTTTGGATGTGGCTCGTCAATATGTGGAAAACGGTTTACGCCAAAATATCCTGGTTATAGGAGTGGAAATTCTTACTAAAATTACCAACTGGAAAGACCGTAATACTTGTGTTCTTTTTGGAGATGGCGCTGGAGCTGCAATTGTAAGCAGGGCTGAACCCAGCGAGATTTCGCGAATTATAGACACCAAAATTAACGCTGACGGCAGCCAGGGTGAATATTTAATTCAATATGCCGGTGGCTCCAGAATGCCTGCCAGCCATGAAACAGTGGATAAAAACCTGCATACTGTTTATATGGAAGGTAATCGGATTTTTAAAAATGCCATCAGATGTATGTATGCTTCGTCGGATGAACTGCTAAGACGCAATAATCTTACTCCTGTGGATGTGGATTGGATTATACCCCATCAGGCAAATTTACGCATTATTGAGGGTTTGGCTGCCAAAATGAAAGTGCCGATGAGCAAGGTTATCGTGAATATTGAAAAATACGGAAACACTTCTTCGGCAACAATTCCGATTGCAATTGATGAAGCCATTCGCAATCAGATAATCCGCAGAGGTGATATAATATTACTAACTTCCTTCGGAGCAGGATTAACCTGGGGAAGCGTTTTAGCCAGATATTAACCTTGGAGGTTTGACCTCCCGGCCAACCAAAAACTCGGAAGGTTGACCTCCCGGTCAACCAAAAATCGGAAGGGTTGACCTCCCGGTCAACCAAAACTCGGAAGGTTGACCTCCCGGTCAACCAAAATCCCGGAGCGTTGACCTCCCGGTCAACCAAAAACTCGGAAGGTTGACCTCCCGGTCAACCAAAAACTCGGAGGGTTGACCTCCCGGTCAACCAAAAATCGGAAGGGTTGACCTCCCGGTCAACCAGTAACTTTATTATTGATTTCGGAGGACATCGTTCCTCCGCAAGCATAAATTGTGGAGCTTCAGCAAGCTCCAAATACACAAGAGGTAAATAATGAAAACAGCTTTTGTTTTTCCCGGCCAGGGCTCTCAATATATTGGGATGGCTAATGACTTTAGGCAAAAAGACCCTGCCCTGAAAGCGGTTCTGGATAACTTTGACCAAGTTCACAATTTGAACCTGGCTGAAGTGATGACTAACGGACCGGAAGAAACACTGAAACAAACCAGCTATACTCAACCCGCTATTCTTTTTCATTCTCTTGCAGCCCTATCTGGCTTTCAAAGCAAAAGTAAAGTGCAGCCGGATTTTGTGGCAGGTCATTCTTTAGGAGAATTTAGTGCCCTCGTTGCCTCAGAAATGATCTCTTTACCGGATGCCTTACATCTGGTGCATAAAAGAGGCGAATTTATGATTAAAGCCAATGCCGGTATCCCTTTTGCGATGAGCGCCGTAATCGGTTTGGAGCCAAAACTGGTAATAGAAATCTGTGCTGAAGCGGAAAACACCGGTTTGGTAAGAGCCGTGAACTTCAATACTCCAATTCAGACCGTAATTTCAGGAACTGCAGAAGGAGTTCAAAAAGCAGGTGAAATTGCCAAAGCAAAAGGAGCTAAAAGAGTAATCCCTTTGGTAGTTGGCGGTCCTTTTCACACTCCTCTAATTGCCAAAGCCAAGGATTGGCTGCAGGCAGAAATGGAAAAAGTAGATTTCAAGAACGGAAAAATACCTGTTATTTCCAATGTGACCGCTCTGCCGGTAATAAATGGACAGGAAGAAAGAGAACTGCTTGCCCGGCAAATCGTTTCCCCTGTTTTATGGGTACAAAGTGTAGAATATATGATTAACCAGGGTGTTCAACGCTTTATAGAATTCGGTCCGCAAAAGGTTTTAAGCGGTATGATTAAAAACATCAACAAAGAGGTGGAAGTTTTTTCCATTGACAGATTTGACGACATTGAAGCAGTTGTGTCTATAATAGGTTAGTTGAGAAAAATAAGAATTATACTTACGGGGAAATAATGAACTGGGATTTTTCAGAGAAAGTTATAGTGATTACAGGTGCAGCTCGCGGAATAGGTTTTTCCATAGCCCGTTCTTTTGCTGCAGCTAAAGCTAAAGTAGTAATTATTGATATTGCTTCTGATGCCGTAGAAAAAGCCGTGAACGAATTGAAAGAAAATAGCTTTGAAGCTTTTGGTTATACCGGCAATGTTACGGATTCTGCAGGTATGGAAAATATCTTCAGTGATGTAGTTAATAAATTGGGAAACATAGATTGCTTGATTAATAATGCCGGCATTACGCGTGATAATTTGCTAATCCGAATGAAAGAAGAGGACTGGCAAATGGTGATGGATATAAACCTGAAAGGCAGTTTTCTGTGTACCCAGAAGGTCTTCAAATATATGATGCGCAACCGCTATGGCTGTATTATCAATATAGCCAGTGTGATCGGCATTACAGGAAATAGCGGTCAGGCAAATTATGCTGCTTCCAAGGGCGGACTGATTGCCTTCACTAAAAGCTGCGCCAAGGAATTTGGCAGTCGTAATATTCGGGTTAATGCTGTAGCTCCTGGTTTTATAGAAACGGAAATGACCGCAACCTTAAGCCCCGAAACCCGAACTGAATATGCTAAAGCCATTCCGTTACAAAAAATGGGCTTACCGCAAGATGTAGCCAATGTATGTCTCTTTCTGGCATCTGAAGCCGGAAATTATATAACGGGTCAAACCATCGCCGTTGACGGTGGTTTAACTATGCATTGATAATAAACCCAAAAAAAGAAAATACTTCAATAACATAGGAGGAATAATGGATATTGAAGCCAAAGTAAAACAAATAGTAGTGGATAAACTGGGAGTTGAAGAATCTCAGGTTATTCCTTCCGCAAACTTCATAGAAGACCTGCGCGCCGATTCATTGGATACAGTTGAACTGGTTATGGCATTTGAAGAAGAATTCGGTCTTACCATCCCGGATGAAGATCAGGATAAACTTCGCACTGTTGGTCAGGCAATTGATTACTTGAAGGAAAAACTGGGATAATATACCCTTTCCTCTAATGTGGAACAATCCTGATTGTGAAATCAAAATCAGGATTGTATCCACGCTTTGCGGGAATTTATCCTCTCTTGCTATCTTTTGCTAACCGAAGAGGAGTTCCTGCAGGAAGGATTTTTTGAAATACCAGAAATGAGGTCTTTATGAATAAGCGAAGAGTTGTTATAACCGGTTTGGGAGCTATCACTCCCGTTGGCCATAATGTTGCTCAAACCTGGCAATCACTTATTAACGGCGTTTCCGGAGTGGATTTAATTGGTGGTTTTGATGCCAGTAATATAGCGGTTAAGATTGCTGCGGAAGTAAAAAATTACGATCCTGAAGAGCATTTTGACCATAAAGAAGTGAAAAAGCTTGATTTATATACTCAATTTGCGATGATTGCTGCCCGGGAAGCAATAGCTGATGCAGGTTTAACTCCCGGTGCTTTTAATCCTGATAGAACCGGTGTTATTACCGGTGCCGGAATTGGAGGCATTCTTACTTTTGAAGAAGAATGCATCAAGAACTACACCCAAGGTCCGCGTCGCATCAGTCCTTTCTTTATTCCCAAAATGATTGGCAACATTGCCGCTGCCCATATCAGCATTGAGAATAACTTTAAGGGAATAAATTTTAATGTGATGAGCGCTTGTGCCAGTGCCAATCATGCTTTAGGAACCGCTTTAAGGTCTATCCAATATGGCGATGCCGATATTATTCTTAGCGGCGGAACTGAAGCTGCCGTTACACCTTTGGCAGTTGGTGGTTTTTCTGCTATGCGTGCTCTTTCTACCAGAAATGACGAACCCCAGAAAGCATCCCGTCCTTTTGATGCAGAACGGGACGGTTTTGTTATGAGCGAAGGCGCAGCCATTCTTGTTTTGGAAGAACTGGAACATGCAAAAGCCAGAGGAGCAAAAATCTATGCCGAATTAGTTGGCTATGGTGCTTCTGAAGATGCTTATCATATTACTGCCCCTACCGAAGATGGAGAAGGTAGCTCGCGAGCTATCAAAATGGCTATTCAGGATGCCGGATTAACCCCTGAAGATATTGATTATATCAATGCTCATGGCACTTCCACTCCCTTAAATGATAAGGGCGAGACGCGTTCCATTAAAAATGTGTTCGGTGATTATGCTTATAAAGTGAAAATAAATTCTACCAAGAGTATGGTAGGTCATATGTTAGGTGCTGCTGCAGGAATTGAAGCAATCGTTTGCATAAAAACCATTGAAACAGGTATCATACACCCTACCATAAATTTAACTCATCCCGATCCGGATTGTGATTTGGATTACACTCCCCTGAAGGCAATTAAACAGAATGTGAATATTACTCTTTCTAATTCATTAGGTTTTGGAGGTCATAATTCTGCGATAATCATTAAGCGTTACCTTTAACGAGAGCTGATTTTTCATAACGATGGAGAAACAGATGAAATCTATGATCTCTCGTATCGTGGAGTATTTCTCTGCAAAAAAGATTACCGAACAATATCCCAAGTGGGAAAAATCGCTTTCGCAATTGCAGAAGAAGATTGAATATAATTTTAATGACCTCACTTTGCTGTATGCTGCTCTTACGCATAAATCATATTTACATCGGCATTTTGAAGACCATAAAACCCCCTCTCCCTTTGAACGGATGGAGTTCTTGGGGGATTCTATACTCGGTTTCATAGTTAGCAAGGAACTTTTTACCCGCCATCCCGATGAACAGGAAGGTAAGCTTTCCAAGCTGAAATCTAAAATTGTCTCCGAAACCTATCTCACTCTAAAAGCTAATTCCATAGACCTGGGAAAATATCTGCTTTTAAGCCCGGAAGAACAACAATCCGGTGGTGCTTCCAAACCCTCTATTCTTTCGGATGCTATGGAAGCTCTGATTTGCGCCATTTATTTGGATTCCGGTATTTCTACAGCTACCCGTTTTATTCGCAATCATATTTTGGATAATTACCAGGAAACTGTTACCCGCGAAGAATTGATAAATTATAAAAGCATCCTGCAGGAATATATGCAAAGCAGAAATCAACCTCCACCTACTTATGTTACTGTTGCGGAACAAGGTCCTGAGCACCATAAAACCTTCGTTGTAGAAGTGCGCTGGGGAAATAAACTTTTAGGAACGGGGAAAGGCGGCACCAAGAAAAATGCTCATCAGGAAGCCGCCAGGATGGCTTGCCAAAAATTAGGTATTTAACCCCCCACCTATTGATGCTCTCATCATTCCCTGCCTCAACTGCTATATTTCTTGCTTGCATCCTCTTATGGCAAAAGGAATCCTAACAACCCAAAATAGTTGCCATAGAACAATAACCGTTTATTATATCTATAAGCAATGAATATAGAGTGTAACCCCCAAAAAGGAGGTGGTTGTGAAAAAATGTTACTTGCTCCCAATTATTACCTTAATTCTCTTAAGCGCCTGTGAGGTAAAGAAACCTACAATGCCCAGTTGGACTGTAGATTTGAACATTCCTCTGATTAACGATATGTTCTATGTGTCCGATTTGGTAGATTCCGTTAATGTGGTAACGGATGAACACGAGGTCTTAACCTTTGTATCCAATGGAGAAGCAAACACAAATCAATTCGGAAATTTATCCTATTCCCCGATGGTGGATGAGGAGGGAATTCCTATATTAGGTTCCGAGCTAAATTTTACCGTTCCTTTTGAAGATAGTGCCGGCAAAGTAAGCGTTGCTTACGCAGAAATTGCAGAAGGCATTTTCCAAAGTCGTTTTCGCAATCTAAATCCCGATGTTCAACAGATTTCCCTTACTTTTTATGATCTTTACGGGGAAAATAACCAGAACCTGGTAATAACTGCAAATCCTGACAACTTCGGTAACTGGATAACTACTGATTTGGAAGGATTGCATTGGGGAGAAGCAAATGCCACACAGGTGATTGACGAATTACATATCTCCCTTCAGGTTTCACCTGCATTACCCGCAGGAGTGCAAGCTGCCATTTTTGATTTTAAAGCTATGGATGCTATTGAATTTGGTGAATTTAGAGGAACTTTGCAGGATTATCCTATAGGGCTTGAAGATACGGGCTCTATTGTGAATATTGAATATCCGTATAATCTGAATCACGCTATTACTCTGCAAAATGCTATGCTGCAAATTACTTTAACGAACTATATAGGTTTCGGTTCGGTTTTTTCAGGACAGCTGGAAGCTATAAATGACGAAGGAGAAATTTATATTCTTGATATCCTGGATGAAAACGGAAACAATTTCCAGATAGAACCTTCCTCGGAAACAGGACCTGTAACAGTGGATATTCCTTTTCAGCACAATATTAATGAGCTCTTGCAAATTATGCCTACAAGCATTAGGATAATCAACGGCTCTTTTTTAATTAACAGCGGAGATAATATCGGCCATTTACGCCCTACGGATTATATGCATCTGGATTACTTTATCAATGCTCCCCTCATTATTACTTTGCATAATTATGATATTGTTATCAAGGAAGAACAGGAATTCAATATTCCGGAAGAAAACCGTGAGCGTATCCAAAAAAATGCTGTAAGCGTTGCCCTGAATTTAGACATCCAAAACAAACTTCCTATCGGTGCTGCAGCTAAATTATTCTTCAGCAATACACCTGATATAGATACCCAAAATCCTGCCAGCTATGCCTTTATGAAAATAGCTGAGATTAAAAGCGTGAACGAGGATGCCGGTTTCCAAAATGTAGATTTGACCCTGAATGAAAACGAACTGAATGTTTTTACCGCCGAGCAGGTTTATATGCGTTTTGCTTTCAGCTTTAATGAGACAGGAACTCCCGTAACTATTAATGCCAGCACTGCCGATTACATTCATCTTAAAGGAATGGTGCATGCCACTGTTTTAATTGAAGAGGAGAATTAAAATGAAGAAATTAACTTTGTTAATCCTTTTCTCCTTGCTGTTGCTGACTGCTTTAAACGCTTTTAATACAGGAAAATCTATCTTTTTTGCCGATAGCTATATGCTACGCGCAAAAGGCGTAGAAGCTGCCTATTGGAATCCTGCCAATTTACAACAGAAAAAAGGTATTGATTTCTGGGTGCCTGTAGCGAACCTCGGAATATGCATCAATAATAATTCTCTGGACTTGGATACCTATAACTATGTAGTTAGCAGAGATACTTTGAATGAGATGGACAAACGGAAAATTCTGGACAAGATTGACGGCTCTCTGCGTTCAGCTGTAGAAGGCAATATCAGCATTGCCGGTTTTGCTTTTGATAATATGTCTCTCTCCAGTTCTCTTCATTTAACGGGTAAACTGGCTCTTTCCGAAAAGTATCTTGACCTTCTGCTCTATGGTAATACCGATACTCTTTATGTGTTTAATAAAAGCAATACGGATGCAGGAGGTCTTGCTTATGTTGATATCACCTTTGCCATGGGGAATTTTACTCTTCCCTATATTCCCAAAACTATACCTCCTATCCGTGCCGGTTTTGCTGTAAGCGCTTTAATTGGAGCCGGTAATGCTGAAATGGAAGAATTTAACGGCTATTTCAGTTCTTCAATGGAAGGTGCGGATTTGCGACAGGATATTGTGTTACATACAGGGATTGGCGGTTTAGGGCAAAAAGCAATGCTGGGCTTGGCAAGCGACATCACTCCCAATCTGGAAGTAGGGCTTACTTTAGATAACCTTTTCGGCAATATAAACTGGGCATTTACTACGGAAGAAACAAATATCCAAGTGGTTGCTAATGATGTTTATGCAGCAAATATCTCAGAAGATTTTTATGATTACACGAATGAGACCGCGGATATTGGTTCTTATTCTACCAAGCTACCTCCGGAATTGCGTTTGGGAGCTCTATACAATATACCTTGGGCAAATTTCTCCCTGGATTATCTTCAGGGTTTTAAAACTTCCATTGCCACCAGCGGAATTGGTAGATTTTCTTTAGCTGCTCAATTTCTGCCCTGGGATTTTCTGCCTCTAAATATTGGTCTCGGTTTTGGCAACAGTCAATATCCCTGGCGGATAAGTTATGGCTTAGGTTATTCCAGCAAAAAGGTAGAATTCGGTCTGGGCTGGCAAAGCGTTAAGAATCTTATTCCGGGTTACAAAACCAAAGGAATTTCCATAGGAAGTTATCTGAAGGTTCATATCTAATGCTGAAATATGTTCTGATAGTCCTGTTTTCGCTTGCTCTATCCGGTTTTCTAAACTACCGAACTAATCCCGAAGTTGCTGCCAAGCAGCGTTGGGTTCTTTTTATTCTCAGGTTCTTTACCCTTACCTTGCTTCTGATGTTACTTTTAAGTCCCATCTTATACTACACTCGCCATAAAAACCTGGCTCCCCGGATTATTGTGCTGGAAGATACCTCCCAAAGTATGAATTTAAAGCATAATTCCTCTACTAAGGCACAACACCTGAAACCTCTCTGGCAGCAAATGGAGAAGAAATTTAACGCCAGCGGTTATGAAGTTTTGCATAAGCACTTTGCCAATGGCTTGGAGGGCGATAATAACAACACTTTACTGGCTCCTGCCTTAAAAGAACTGAGCAAACAGAAAATGTTAGCCAATGTGGAAGGAGTGGTTCTGGCAACAGATGGCTGGTTGAGAGATGAATCCTTATCCGCAGTTCAGCAATTGGGTTGTCCTTTCTATGTTTTAGCAGATAGCACTCAAAATCCTGCTCCCGATTTGACAATCATTAATGTGCGCAGCAATCGCTATGCCTATAGAAATGAGTCCAATACTATTCGGGCTGAAATAGCGTCCCAAAATTACAGCGGACCTGCAGAAGTCCGTTTGTTGATGGCAAATAAAATTATCTCACGCCAAAGCTTGAAGCTGGAAAAAGGCATAACTGCTAATGTGGATTTTACTCACAAGTTTAACAGCATCGGGTTTTTCCCTTGGAAAGTGGAAGTTGCAGCATTACCCAATGAAAGCCAAATCAATAATAATCTCTATCCCGGAGCTATTGAAGTGCTTGCAGAAAAACAAAGAATTATGCTCATTTCCGATAAACCTGCCTGGGATAATAAATTCACTCTGGATGCTATTGCTACAAATAGCCGTTGGGTTGCAGAAAGCTATCTTAACAGAAACGGGCATCTTTATAGCGGAGAGGTATTAGTTAATAAACTTGAACCCGAAAATCTGGCTGCCATAATTATCATCAATAATGGAATGCTGAATTTGGATAGCGCTACAGCCAATTTTCTACAAAATGCTTATGGTAAGGGAACAGGAATACTTTATCAAGGGCTTCCGGTGAATGAACTAAATGCTCTTTTACCGATTCAAAAATCCAATATCACTACCAGCTATCAGGGCTTTTTGGTTCCTACACCTGCTTCTGCAAACTACCCTATGCTGAGTAGCTTAACCTTAAATGCCAAGGATATTCCCCCGCTGGATTATTACTATGTAACAGCTAAACAGAACAGCGAGGTTTTAGCAACCATCAATAATCCCCAAAATTCTCCTGCCATCGTTGTGCAAACATCAGGAACCGCACGCTCTCTGGCTTTTGCCACATTAAACCTTTGGCGTTGGCAAATGCAAAGTGGCGGAGAGGGCTACACAAAACTTATCGGTAATTGTTTAACCTGGCTCAGTAATAAAAGCACCGGGGTTTATAATGCAATTTATAATAACAGCTATTTTCAAGGTGAGGAAATTCGTATCCGTCTGCGTAGTGAAGATGAAATCAGGCAAAGTCGCCTGGATGTAAATCCCCGCATTCGCATTCTGGATAAAAACAATAAAGAGGTCTATACTGATTTCCTGAAACGCGAAGGTGATGAATATGCCATCAATCTTCAGCTTTCAGAACCGGGAACATACAGCTTTGAAATTTCCGACCAGGAAACAGGTAAAAGCACTAAGGGTAAATTTGAACTTTCCGAAACCTCAATAGAGACAAGGGATTATGGCTATAACTTATCCCTCCTCTCCTGGCTGGCAAACGAGACAGAGGGCAAACTGCTGTTCAAAAGTAATCTGAATACCTATCAGCCGGTTCCGGCAAAACCCCTGGCTCAAATTTCCCGCAAGGAAATTCCCCTCTATAAAAAGTGGTATGTGCTATCACTGTTTATTTTAACCTTCTGCACAGAGTTGTTCTTTAGAAGAAGATGGGGTTTGCTATAAAGAAGAAGAAAAGAAAATATCGCTTCCTGACAAAGACAGAATGACGATTGGCTTTTCCCTCAGGAAACGGTATATAAACTATATTGGAGGAAAGAATGATGATTTCCGACCTTGTTTATCGCAATAGAAGTTATCGTCGTTTTCACGAAGATAAAAGAATTTCCCGGGGGCAATTAATTGACTTGATTCGGGTTGCCAGATACATTCCCAGCGCGGGTAACCTGCAGAAATTACGCTATTTCCTCATTGCTGAGCAGGAGAAATGTAATCTAATCTTTCCCTGTCTGCATTGGGCAAGTTATCTGCAAAACTGGAACGGACCGGCTTCAGGACAAAGACCTGCAGCTTATATTATTATTTTAGTTCCGGTAAACAGCCCGAAAATGGTGTCAATTGATACCGGAATTGCAGCCCAGACAATTCTTCTAAGCGCGGTAGAATATGGTTTTGGCGGCTGTATGCTTGCCTCGGTTGATAAAGAGAAAGTTCAAAATGCCTTTGCCCTACCGGAAGAGATGGAAATTGCGCTGGTTATTGCTTTGGGTTATCCCGCAGAAACAATTGTAGTGCAAGATGTTACTGAGCCGGAAAAAATTGAATATTGGCGAGATGAAAAAGGCATTCATTATGTTCCGAAACGCAAAATCAGCGAATTGATTATCAACTATTAAAGCTAAATGGGGTAACAAAATCCGCTTTGCCAAGGACAATTAAACTAACTTTAGGCAGTTCCTGCTATCTAATTGCCACCTTAGGAAGTTGGAACTACGAAACATTGTTAGAATTGACAAATAGCGTTATGTTAAGATTTTGGCATTGAAATGGAAAATGTAATAATCTATAGCGTTTATGAAATAACCCGACAAGTGCGTCAGGTGATTGAGTCATCTCTGCAACCGGTTTTTGTAACCGGCGAAATTTCAAGCTTTATTCATCATAGTTCCGGTCATATATATTTCAACCTGAAAGATGAAAATGCTACTTTGCGCTGCACTTTTTTCAAGGGAGTGAATTCCTCTTTAACTTTTCAGCCCGCAGACGGGATGCAGGTTATCTGTTTCGGCAAGCTAACTGTTTACGAAAAAGGCGGTTATTATAACCTGAATGTGCTCAAGATGCAGGAAGCTGGTTTGGGCTTCTTACAGCAAAAATTTGAACAGCTGAAAAAGAAACTGGAAAAAGAAGGTCTTTTTGCCCAAGAACATAAAAAGCCCCTGCCTAAATATCCTGACCGGATTGGAATTATCACTTCTCCTACGGGTGCTGCACTGCAGGATATAATAAACATCATAAAACGCCGCTATCCTGTGGAACTGATAGTTTATCCGGCTTTGGTTCAGGGTGCTGATGCTCCTCCCCAAATTATTAAAGGAATAAAATATTTCAATGCAAACCGGGAGGTGGATTTCATTATAATAACCCGAGGGGGTGGTTCTCAGGAAGACCTTTTCTGTTTTAACGATGAAGCATTAGCCCGGGCTGTTTACGATTCCTCGCTTCCGGTTATGTCTGCAGTAGGGCATGAAATTGATTTTACTTTGATTGATTTTGTAGCGGATAAAAGAGCCCCTACTCCTTCCGCGGCAGCAGAACTTGCCGTTCCGGATAAAAAAGACCTGCTGAACCTGCTGGCTTCGTTAAAAAAACGGCTGGATTTATCTGCCCAAAATAGATATACCCGCAAAAGCGCTCCCCTTTTTACTCTGCAACTGGAATTGGCAAAATACCATCCGGAACGCGTTTGGCGTAATTTCCAACAGCGTTTTGATATGGCAGATATGGCTTTACAAAATGCCCTGAAACAGCTTCCTGAAAAACGGAAACATTTTGAAATGAAAGCTAACAGTATTATGCAACACCTGAATAGCCGCATAGAACTTTGCCTAACCAAATCCAAGGCAGCTTGCAATTCCACAGGACAGCGACTGGAGGATAAAGTTAAGAACCAGTTACAGTTCAAAACCACCAGCTTGAATTCTTTAAACGAAATACTGGAGCAGCTTTCTCCTCAGCGTCTGCAAAGTAAGGGCTGGATTATAGCTTTCCGGGACGGCAAATTAGTTAGTTCCGTAAAACAAGTAGCCCCCGGGGAACATCTTTCTCTGGATTTTGCCGATGGAATTGCCGAAACCACAGTAACTAAGGTAGAGAACAAAGAGTGAAAAGAGTTTTCTTTCTGCTGTTTATCCTTCTTGCTCTCTATGCCAATGCCGAAATTCGTTCCGTTTGGGTAATGCCTTGGGATATTGTTTCGCCCGGTGCAATTGATGAAGTTGTAGAAACAGCTTATGCCTGCAATCAAAATGAACTTTTAGTGGAAGTGCGTTACCGTGCCGATGCCCTATTTGATACTGTTAAAGGTAGTTATCTTTTCCCTAATCCCGAACCGAAGAGTTATATTTTGTCCGATACCGCTTTTGACCCTCTTGCCTGTCTTCTGGAAAAAGCTCATAGCAAAGGTTTGGCAGTTCAGGCATGGGTAGTAGTTTTTAATGCTACCCCCACCGAGCTGAACCTGATTCAACAGAATTATCTCTATAATAACCACAAGGACTGGATTACCTGCAATTCCAGCGGTTCTCCAATGAATATCAATAACCAGTCCGGCTATTTTATAGACCCCGGCATTCCGGAAGTGCAAAATTACCTGTTAGCTGTTTTAGGCAATCTGGCAGCCGGCTATCCTGAACTGGATGGTATTCATTTAGATTATATTCGCTATCCGGATAGTAACTTAGGTTATCATCCTATTTCTCTTGCCCGCTATAATGAATACTGCCAGAATAAAACAGAAATAACTTTTAACGAATGGCGGATTATGCAAGTAACCGCTTTTGTGGAAAATGCCTATCGGGAATTAAAAGAGATTAACCCTTCCCTGCAATTAACTGCCGCTGTTTTTCCTGATGTAGCCGAGGCAAATGTAGATTACGCTCAGGACTGGCAATCCTGGCTAAAACAAGGTATTATTGATCGCGTTTATCCCATGGCTTATGATGTGCAATATGCTAAATTTCAGAAACAACTGGCACAAATTAACCTGCTGGGAAAGAATGAACAAATCGTAATCGGTTTACGCGCCTGGAATGGAAATGGCAGTTCCCTTGCTGTTTCTAAAAAGAATTCCTATAATATTCAGGAAATAGCGAAAAAGATTAACCTCTCGCGTAGTTATGGTTTCGCCGGGGTCTCGTTATTCAGTTATTCGGGCTTGCAAAAAGGAAACGCCTTTGCCCAACTGGCAAAATTAAGCTTTCGGGAAAAAGAGAGTTATCCTTTTAACAAGGTGTCCGCTCCAGAAAATTTACCAGCCACCCAAACAAAATATCCCGCCCAAGCCAAACTTTCCCGTTTAAACAACGAAATTATCATCCAACTGCAAATTCCGGAAGAAGGGCTCTGGAATTGGGAACTTTACAATAGTAATTTCCAGCTTTGTTTCAATCGCTATTATCAGGAAGGGGAAAATATGGATATCCTAAATATCATCAATCCCCAATTAGCGGCAAATTTGCAACCCGGACGATATGCAGTGCGTCTTTACCAACCGGATACATCCCTTCAATATCTTATCCCCGTGGAACTTACAACACCCGATGAGTGAACTTCCCAAACAGGCAGGCATTCTTTCCGCTACGGAATTTTTCCGCTTGGCTGTGAAAGCAATTATTGGAATTGCTTTAGCCCGTTTAATAACTCCTGCGGAGCTTGGCAGTTACCGTCAACTTTTCCTGGTGTATGCCATTTTTTCCACTCTTCTGCTTTTGGGCATTCCGCAAAGTATGCTCTATTTTTTACCCAAGGCAGGTAGCCGGGAAAAGCAAAATGTCCTGATATCTCATTGTTTGAATATCATATCCATTTTGGGTTTGGTTTTTGCTATCTGCCTGCTTTTTTTAAGGGGAGTAATTGCGAATCTTTTCCATAATCCTGCCTTGGAAAAACTGCTGATAATTTATGCTTTATATCCGGTTTTTCTTTTTGTAACTCAATTTTTCAGCAATGTAATGCTGGGCTTAAAACAACCTCTCAAAGCTGCTACTTTTACTTTTTTTTCTATAACGGCAGATTTTATTCTAATTGTAGGTTCTGCCTTACTTACCAGGAATTTAACAATTATTGTCGGGGGAGTAATTAGTTCTGCTTTTTTACAATGGCTCTATGCCCGAATTTCTCTCTCCAAATTTAGAGCCAAGGGAACTTATTTTGATCTTAGTTCCTTTAAAACTATAATGAATTATTCTCTGCCTTTAGGTTTATCTTCTATCATCGGAATGCTTAGTATTCAGCTGGATAAATTGATGATTGCGGGTTTTTTCACTCCGGAAAAGTATGCCGTCTTTTCCATAGGAGCCACTGAATTCCCTGTTGTAGGCATTTTATCCAACTCCATAACTTCAGTTTTATTGCCTCATTTAAGCTCCAGCGATCCTGAAAAGATGGGTGTGTTATATAGTGGGGCAGTGCGTAAAAACGCCATTTTAGTATTCCCTTTAATGGCTTTGTGTTACATTTTTGCGGAACCGGCAATTACTTTAGTTTATGGCAAACTCTATACAGAATCCGCTATTTATTTTAGAATTTATCTCTTTTTACTGCCTTTGCGCATTGCCACTTACGGTATCCTGTTTCAGGCATTTGGAAAAACCCGCGTTGTTATGTATAATTCTTTATTTCTGCTCATTGCCAACGCTGTTTTAAACTATCTTTTTATAATTAACTTCGGAATGCAAGGTGCTGCAATTGCAACGGTTATTGTCACCTGGCTATCGGTAATTATTTATCTTATTCTTATTGCCAAAGTTTTAAAGCTGAATTTAAGGGCTTTTTTTCCATTGGGAAAAATAGCGAAAACCGCCATATTAACACTTATCTGTTCTTTTTTCTGTGTGCTGATAGTAAAACTGGGAAAAAGCACCCTTCCTTTTATGCTTGCGGGAGGTATCGTTTTTATGATTGCTTATCTGTTTTTAGGCAAAAAAACAGGTGTTATTCTTGATTATGACATTCAGCTGTTAAAAGGGATTTATACCGATACTTTCAAGAGGTTAAAAAAATGAACTACTTAGCTGAATCAACCTGGGAAAATTACGATTCTGAACATCAAGCAGATTTAAGAATTGTAAAACTTCTTGCTTTTCTTCCTTCCGATGTTAAAACCATCCTGGATGCAGGTTGCGGAAATGGCATAATCACAAACAAACTTATTGCTAAATATCAAGTTACCGGTTTAGATATTTCACCCGCAGCTTTAAAGTATTTGCAGTGTCCAGTTGTTCAAGCTTCAGTTACAGAAATTCCTTTCCCCGCCAAAAGTTTTGATGCTGTAATTTGTAACGAGGTTTTGGAACACCTGGATAACGCTGCCTTACAAAAAGCCGTTCAAGAACTTAAACGGGTAGCCGCTAAATATATAATAATTAGTGTTCCCCATAAAGAACAGCTGGAAAAACACTATTCCCGCTGTGCCAATTGTGGATTTACTGAACACATTTACGGGCACTTGCAATCGTTTTCAGAAGAAACATTGGCGTCCTATCTGGCTCCAGAATTTTATCTGAAAAAAAGAGCTGTATTCGGTCCTCGGAATCGTGATTTTATTCCTCTTTTGCTTAAAATAAAACAACGCTGGTTAAAGCAATGGTTCAATCCCGGAAGCGGTTTAAAGTGTTCCCGGTGTCAGCAGGATAATTTTGAAGTAAACAAATCCCTTCTCACCAAAGGAATTAACTTGCTGAATGTGTTATTGGAGCGTCCGCGTCCGTATTGGTTTACGGGTTTATTTTGCAGAAAAGAGCAAGAACTATGAAGAATGTGCTTTTAATTTTCTATCATTTTCCTCCCACAGGTGGTTCCGGAGTGCAAAGAGCTTTAAAGTTTGCCAAATATTTACCGGAATTCGGTTTCAGACCTATTATTCTTTGTGCCGATTCCCGTTTTTTAAAACAGCCCAGGGATTATACTCTTCTCTCCGAATTGCCCCGGAACACGAAAATTTACCGCACTTTCGCTTTAGACCTAAACTGGTTTTATAAACTGCTTTGGGGCTTGAAACTGAACAAAGTAGTCACTTTCCTGCAACGATGCATTTTTATTCCGGATGGAGAAATTCTTTGGTTGCCTTTTGCTCTGCCTAAACTAAAGAAAATTATGGCTGCTAATAAGATTAACCAAGTTATGGTTTCAGTTCCGCCTTTTTCTCTAATTTTTATAGCCCGACACTTGAAAAAGCATTATCAGGTCAATGTCTGTCTGGATTTTAGAGACCCCTGGAGTTTCGGTATTGGCAGAAAATATCTCAAACCACCTGCTTGGGTTACTTCCATAGAGAACAGGTGGGAAAAGGAAATATTAACCCAGGCAGATCAAGTTATCGGGGTAAGCTCTATTATGATAGAGGAATTTTTGCATCTTTATCCCTATTTGGATAAAAACAAATTTGTCTGTATCACCAATGGTTATGATGAGCAAGATTTCCCCGTTTCATTTCCTCCTGTAAGAAATGTCAAATTTACTATTATTTACACCGGCAGCTTTTACGATGAACTTCAACCGGCTATTCTCTGGCAGGCAATTTTAGAGTTAATTCAGGAAGGTTGTCTTAACCCCCGGAAAATTGCCGTGGAAATTTATGGCAGAAACTTTCGTAAATTCGTGCTGGGAAAATATATAACCGATCCTATACTAAATCAAATTGTCCATTTCCACGGTTATATCAATCATCGGAATAGCATTCAAATTCTTCGCACTGCAGATGTTCTTTTATTGTATTTAGGTTCCGGAGAAGCACAAAGAGCAATCGTTACAGCAAAGGTTTTTGAATATCTGCGCAGCGGAAAACCGATTTTGGCTGTAATAGATTCTTCAGGAGCAGCAGCAGATATCCTTAAGCACGCAAACACAGCTTTTATTGCCGAGTCCTCATCAATTCATTCTATAAAGGAAACCTTAGGAAACCTTTATCGGCTTTGGGAGGAAAATAAGCTGCAAACGAAACCCAACTGGAATTATATCCGGCAATTTGAACGCAAAGCACTTACCGCAAAGCTGGCAGAGGTCTTTTCTTCCTTAGAGCAATGAAGGTTTTAATTATCCCTTCCTGGTATCCCTATCCGCAAAATCCTTTGGCAGGTAAGTTTTTTCTGGACCAGGCAATAGCTCTATCAGAAAACAGCAATTACCAATACACAATCCTGAATTGGGGTCAGAACGAATATCAATTGCAAATAAGACATCCCCTTAGCGCCATTACTAAAATTTTAAGATATCTAACAGCAAGACCTGCTACGCAGCTAATAAAACCGAACTTACAGGAAGTTTCAATTCCTCATCTCACCTGGACAGGCAGGTTATTCTATGGCAACATCAGAGCATTGGTGAATAAATTATGGTCACTGCCTAAACCTGATATTATTCATAGTTATGTAACTTTCCCGGCAGGATTTCTTGCTTTTCGCTTAGCGGAAAAATGGAAAATACCCTATATCATCAGTGAACATAGCGGTCCTTTTCCTTTTCCGGAATACATTATCGGGAATAATGTCTCCCCAAAAATCACCTTGCCTTTACACAATGCGTCCGCTGTTTTAGCTGTAAGCAGATTTCTGCAGTCCCAAATTCTTACTTCCTGTTCCGTTCAAAGCATTGTAATCCCCAATTTAGTGGACACGGAATTTTACCATCCAGCTTCCTTTACGGAACCGAGGAAACGCTTTTCTTTCTTTTCTTTAAGCAGCTTAACCTATGCCAAAGGAGTTATGGATTTGGTAGAAGCATTTGACATTGCCGTTCAAAAAGGACTGGATGCCGATTTATTTATTGGCGGTGATGGCTATTTAAAACATAAAATCAGGCATAAGATAATTACTTCGCATCTGGAACACCGGGTTCATCTTTTGGGCTTACTAAATCCTGGGCAGGCATTGGAACAATATCAAAAGTGCGATTGTTACATTCTGCCCAGCCACATTGAATCCTTCAGTTTAGTTCTTTTGGAGGCAATGGCTTGCGGAAAACCAACTTTGGCAACTGATTGCGGTGGTCCTATTGATATTGTTACTCCGGAAACAGGCGTTCTTATCCCTCCCCAAAAACCGGTTTTAATGGCAGAAGCAATGCTGAAAATGAAAGAAAATATGCCTAAATATTCTGCTGCACGCATCAGAGAGATATGCCTTAAGAACTATTCCCCGGCTGTAATCTGCAATAAAATAACCGCTGTGTATCAAAAAGTTTTGCCAAAGTAATCCGCTATTACTCTCCGGCTATAATCAACCAGAAAAAAATGCTTAAAAAAAATATGGTGGCGAAACCCAGAATCGAACTGGGGACACAAGGCTTTTCAGGCCTCTGCTCTACCGTCTGAGCTATCTCGCCACGCTTAGGAACTTTCCTAAAATAACCCCCCTTTCTGTCAAGCCAAAAATGTTGTTGGCTGCTAACTGCATTATATTTAAAGAGATACGGTAACGGATCATATTGTGCTCTCAGGGGTCTTTGAGCATTGTTTTTCCCTGAAATGGTTATCAGGCAACCTGTTATAATGCCCTAACCCTTTCCGATATAACCCCCGTATCATTCCGGTATCATTCCCGTATCGTGATATGGGAACGATACCGGATTTTATTGATGCGTATAGCGTTAAAGATCAGGCACGGTTCAAGAAGATGTTAACCCCCAAAAGGCAGTTAAAAAAGCATCAACTCAGGGTGCCTGATAAACGGCTACAATTTTGAAAAACATTTTATCCTGCGGAGTAGTTATCAGAATACTGTTTTGGCAGATTTCAGCATAGGGGATATCACTCCAGGCAGCAGGATCGGAACTGGCGTAAATCCGGTATAAATTAGCTCCCTGCACAGCATTCCAGCTAAGCATCACCCCCTGCTGATTTTTTTGAATTTGCAGCTGAGGAATGGCTAAAACAACCGGGACAAAGGATGTTACTGAAAATCCGGTTACAGGAATATAATTACTTAATGTGCCCGAAGCTGATGGATTTTGGGGATCGTAAGTTACTGAACTACTGCTGATATACCGGCTGCGGCTGGGATTGGCAGCAGAATTTGTGTAATAGAACTGGTTACTGATATTGTAATTATAATTATCCAGAGGTCTGTTTACCCGAATAGCCAAATTATTACCTGTGTAAATGAAAGGAGTTGGCAAAGGAATTACAATGGTGTTTATCCCCAAAGGAAAATTTAATATACCATCAAAGACGGCTATATATCCATCAAAAGCAAGCCAGCCGGAATTGAGATTCCTCTCCGTAGTATTTTTCATCCAGATTTTTACTGCCTGCTGAGGTAAATTCTGCACAAAATTGGAATGATAAGTAATAGCAGTGATTGTTCCCGTGGTCATTTCCAGTTCAGAGGCAAGATAAATTGTTTCGCTGATACTGTTTTTCTGATTAAAACTGAGGGGAAGGTAATTTGTTTTGGTGCCTGAAGCTGTGGTTCCTGCTTCAGCAATGTAACTTCCCACGGATACAGAAGAGGGTAGGGAAGTATTATTAGCGGGATAACCATCGGAACTTAAAGTTACTTGTGCAGATACAGATAGTATTTGTTCCGTCTCAGGAATCCAGGTTAAATTATGAATTGCCGTTTGATTCGGAGCAAGCGGTTCAAAAACATCCAGATTTGCCAGCACCGTTTTGCTGGAATTGGAAAGTAACTGAATGCTATAGCTGTTTTGAATTGCGTTTCCATTATTAAGAACACTAACGCTATACTGCATTGGTTCACCAACAATCCCTAAACCATTTACCTGCAAAGCACTTACAGCCAGGTCATTGGTTAGTATTTCTTCCAGATAAAAATTATCCAGATATATATTACGATTGGTTCCGCCTAAATTATGTTTGATGGCAAGAAATCTATCTGTTCCGCTGTAACCGGAAAAAGATACAGAATATTGTTGCATAGTATTGGTTAAGTTAACTGTAGTTAAGGAATTAAAAATGCCGGTGGGACTGCTCATAGTTCCTACCTGAACACTATATCCTGAAGCAGCACCCCGGGCACTAAACTTTAAACGCATAATATTTAGCGGAGTTAAAATTTCGGGGGTAATAAGAATAAGCTCTGCGCTGGTATCCGTGAAATTATTAAAAGAAATGCAATTGGGAGGACTTAGAGCAAAATTTGTAGGCGAAGAATAGTTTTTTACATAGGCAGAACCGCCGGTTGAAGAAACATAAGTGCTCCAGCCAAAAGGTAAAGCAGGTGCAGTTATACTATCAAAATTTTGACTGTAAGGCAGAGCTGTAATACGCGGATCCGCAAAAGTAGTAAAACTCCATACCGGACAGTTTTGGGCAGAACCGCCTTCGCTTACAGCAACAACTTTCCAATAATACTGGGTGCTGTAAGCCAAGGTTCCGGTATAAGTGTAATTGAGAACATTGCCCAAATTCAAACCATTGATTAAATTACTGGGAGGATTATTCGTCCCCAAATAAAATAGATAATGGCTGGGATAACCGCCTCCGTTTACCCAGGTAAAATTTGGTAAAACATTTATATTCTCAGCCAAATTTTCAGGAGAAGGAGATATTGACGGAGAAGGTGGTAAAGCTGTTTTTCTTATGCTGAAGTTATCTAAAAACATATTGTTACCATAAGCACTGATTGCTTTACAGACAAGATAGTAATAACCGGAGTTGGAAAGAGGTAAATTGAATGAATACTGATACCAACCTGTTGAAGGAACGGTTGGAGTATAGCCGGTATAACGATTTATCGTTCCTAAAAGGGTATTGGTTCCACTCAAATCAGGCAGCGTTGCCAAATAGAACTCAATTTTATCTGCTCGGGAACTATATCCTGTATCCCGATACATATAGAAGGAAAAAGCGTAGCTGTAATACTGCACTTCTGAACAATCAAGCCGCAAAGTGGCTAAACTTGCGGAACTGGAAGCAGAGGCAGAATAACTTTTATAGCTAATCATTCCAGCTCCTGATTGAGGTGAACAGGTTGGATTGGTTCCGGAAGTTACTCTTTCAAAACTGTAACTGCCGGAAATGGTTTGATTATACCAACCCGCAGGTGGAAATGTAGAACTGTTAAAACTCTCAGAATATGGATTTGTAGAAAAATCAACTGTAGGAACACCTAAAGAAAAGGTCATAGTTGTTCCCGCTGCAGAACCAATTCCATAGATATTTAAATTCCCTTCACTGCCATTCTGCAAAAAAGGAGTTGGGTTGGTAAAATTATTGATGCTGGTTCTGCCGCTTTCCTGACTGAAAAATGCAGAACTAATAGTCCCGTTGACTGTAGTGGTGCCATCTGGACGGTAAATATATAATTCATCCGGTGGTCCATCTGCATTTCCCTCATCGGCAGAAGTATCTATTCTGTAAATCAACAATCCGGAACCGGGAATACTGCTTTCATAAGTGCCGGTTTTCTTCCGGAATTCTACTACATAATATTGATTGGAGTTATTGGAATTGATTCTATAGCAGTTGCCGGTGGAGGAAGTTAACGGATTAAGTGTATATTGCTGCCCAATTGAGATAGTTGGAATAGCAGCAATCCAATTTCCATATTTCCATTTCATAAAAGCAGTCATATATTGAGGAGGATTTTGATCGGAACACATTAAATCCCAGCTACCGGCAGGATCAATTCCATTACCGGTATAATGATAAAGATCGGGTGCTCCAAGAGTATGAAAAAACTCATGACAGATAACGCCCACTCCGCGTGAGGCAAGAAAATCTTTAAGCTGAAAGTTGAAATCATAAACCCTTTTCCCGTTCAAAGTTACATTGCGATCATAAATAGCCCAACGGTGGGGCCAGAGCAAACTACTCCATTCTCCTGCGGAACCACTGACGATAAAAACAGCATTATCCACATTGCCATCTCCATCGGAATCAATATTTAAAGAAGCAGGAACCTGAGAAGCAACAGCAGCTACAGCATTTTGGAGTAAAGTAAATTCACGGTTTCTACGCTCATCATCTCCATTATAACCTGTTGGATTAGTTGTTGCATTATAGGGCTGAAAATATGCCCTCGGATGACTATCCTGCCAGGAAACAACCAGATTATTTTGCACTGGAGGATAGAATGTAGTATTCACCGTAAGCTGATTATAGCTTGCTTCCAGATAATAGTTCTTTTGAGAATTGGTTCCGCTATTGAACCAACCGTCATAAACGCTGATATTCTGCCCAAATTCACTTTCCCCGGAAAAACGGATAAAAACCACAAGGTTATTTATAGTTCCAATTGTAGGAGCATCCCTTTCTTCAGGCATCCAAAACTTGCTTTGGCGCAAGTCCTGATACGCCTTTTCAGAGATATTTATTCCCGGCTTTAGAGCAGAACCGAAAGGATTGTCTTTGCCCGCAATTAAGTTACCGGCTTTAATGTTCTCTCCATCTTGTTCTGCATAACACAGATATCCGGTTGCAGGATGCCTGATAATAGTATAATTATTTTTATCGTGAAGCCAATTATGAAATTCATCGCCACTGGCAAAAAGTTCCAGTTTCGTGCCATCCGGTTGATAAACGGTAACCGGTAAATTAGTAACCATAGCCGCCTTAAGATTAAGGGCAAATAACAAAGCTATCACATAGATAAGCAGTAGCTTATGCATCTTTATTATCTTCACTTCCGCTCCTTTTTGAGTGAACTTTTTTATTTATATCCTTGTTTTAGTTAATCAGAAAATTGTCAATCAGAACATTGTATTACTGGTAACAGTATAATCTTTTTGTAAAAATCTGCGTAACCTGCGTGCTGCTTTCTGTCTGGAGCCCTCACTGCCAAATAAACCTCTGCGAAGGGCAAAAGTTGTTTCGGCAGTGACGACTCCTGACTTACATTATTTTTTTCTTCTCAGTTACTTATTCTTCATTTCATCAGCAGTATCTTTCTTGTCAGCTGATTATCCTTCGTTTTCAAACGATAGAAATAAAATCCGGAAGCAACAGCTCTACCCTGTTGGTCTGTGCCCTTCCAAACAACTTTATGCATTCCGGAAGGTTGACTGTCACTCACTAATCTGTTAACTACCTGTCCCTTCAGGTTGTAAATTTCCAGGGTAACAAAACTTTCGGAGGGAAGGTTATAACTGATTGTAGTTTCCGGGTTGAAAGGATTGGGATAATTGGATGCCGAAAATGCTTCTCTTTCAACAACATCGCTGCCGCAAGGAATAACTTCCAGGTATAAAGGAATCAGCCAGGGCTCACCTTCGGCGTTAGTAATATCTACATCCAGCAGGAAATCTTCATTCCTTAAATCTGCACTGCTGCCATCGGCAGGATTTACAAGACGGAAAATATAACCCCCGGGAATTTTATCTGCACCTTTGGCGCTAATTCTGATTATATCACTATAAATTCCATCTTCCAGCATATTTTCCAGATTGATTAGTAAATTCCAATTCCAGGAACCGCTTCTGCCGTTTTTAATATCTCGGGTATAAAGCCCGGCATTATTTTCCCAATCGTTATTGCAAACGCTGAATTGAAGCATCCCGATTTGCGGAAAAGGCGGATTGGGAATTTCCGGAACATCTAAAGGATCAAGAGTATCCTTTGCTCCTTCGCCAACGCCTAAAATAATAATATCTCCTTTTTCTCCTGCTTTGGCTGCAAGAGAAAACTCCCATTTCAGTTTAGGACGCTCTACTATATTATAATCATTATTTATAACAGGTTGATTATAATTCTGCTGCCGGACTGGCGTAGGATAATTTAAATATATATGCGCATTCTGAGCTGTAGCTTTAACAAAAAATCCACCCCACGGTTCAATTACCCCGGGATTGTATTCATCAATGGGTAGATATGCATTTTGGGAATAATCATACTTTAATAATCCTGCTAACATTCCTTCACCCAAAATGAGACCATTATCTAAACCAATGGGAAGGTCATAAGGATTGGCTAATAAATACCAGCCGTTATTAGCGTTCGTTGTTCCATCCAAAACAATATTATAACTGCCCTCATCCATCAAACCATAAACATCAATCGTTGCAGGTGTGGCATAAGGATTGCGGATCCAATAACCTATTCCGGGACGCACAATTGAAGGAATTACATAGCTTCCGGTATAACTCATATCAATATGACCCAAAGTGTCAGGTAAAGCAGCCGGATTTAATTGCACAATAGATGTGTAGGTGGGAGCTACATAAAAAGGCGAAAGATCATCGGCAAAAATGCTTACCGGTGAACTATAGGTTTCACTGGTTAAATATGGCACACCCATCATATTCCATCCAGGATGCATAGTATAAGTACGCACTCCTGCTAAAACCTCAAAATTGAAAGGTAAAGCTCCAATACCTTGATTGGCAAGCGGAGAACGCGGTTTCAAATAGAAATTACCTTCTTCCGGAGCTACAAAGAGAGGGTCTTCATTCAGATTACCGGTTCCCGGAAAAACACCTGCAGCATAAGAAATATCACTGTTGCTGACAGGAATATTGCTGTCCTCCAGGATAACTGGAGTATTTAACTGTGCTCCATTAGTCCAGATAACATTCTGAATAAAGCTGCCGTTACTATTGCCCGTAGCATATAAACCATTATTCAAACCCCAAATCGTGTTATGCATTATTTCTGCATTTTGAACCGTCTGCAGAAAAATGCCGTTACCTTCCAGATTACCTGTTCCGGCTTGCACTTGCGGATAAATGATATTTTGCTGCAAAGTTACTCCTGCCAGGTTTTTCAGCACTACTCCTTTTAAGGGTTCTCTCAAAGTGCTGCTGGTATTGCGAATGCGCGTATTATTTAAAGATGGAGTTGTCCTGTTAAAAGGCATTCCATTTCCTTCATAATAAATACCGGTGGTGTAATCCTCTACATAAAGAGTATCCATAGTCGCCAAAATATAACCGCTGAAATTTATACCCTTTGTTTCAGTTCTTAAAGTACTGCTGGTGTTACGGATCCGGGTATTATTCAAAGAGGCAGTAGTAGTTAAAAGTCCTGAACCGTCATTAGTAATTTCCAAGCCGGTGGGATAACCTACAATGGAATCATTAGCTATTGTTACTCTGCTGACATCAATCATTTTCACACCTTTGGTAACAGTGCGAAGGGTACTGCTTGTATTTCTAATCCTGGTATTATTTAAAGAAGGAGTGCTACGGTAATCAGTCGTTCCTAATCCATTCCAGTAAACGCCATAATCATATTCTTCAATATCTGCATTGTTTACTGTTAAGCCCACGGCTCCCAAAACATCCAATCCGTGACTTTCTGTCCGAAGGGTACTGCTGGTATTTCGTATGCGAGTATTATTCAGAGAAGGAGTACTGCTTGTCCTGGTTTCATTAGTAAACATAAAACCAAAGGCATAATTTATAATATCCATATTATTAAAATGCGGATTAGAATAACCATTAACTAATACTCCAACTTCATTGGGAAAATCATTTTCTTTAGTTATTGTAGTATTACTAATCGTTCCATTAGTATTTTGGAAATATAAACCCCGGTGAGCATGCTCTATTAAGCAATTAGTGAATTGTATTTCCTGATCTTGAGATTCCAAATAAATTCCAGGCCAACCCAGTTGAGGGTCTGTTCCCGTAAAATGGACACCTGTCGCTTGAATTCCGCCATTAATCTCAAGCCGGGTATTAGGATAAAATATAACTTCACATCCTGATTCAATTTCCAAAGTATTGCCAGTTTCAACAAAGACAGTATTGTTTATATAATAAGGAGAATTTGCTATTTCCCAATAGAAATCCGTTATCGCACCTCCGGGAATAATTGTACCTTCCAAAATAGCCGGAACAAAATTTGGCGTATCTGCAAAACCGGAACTAACAGCCAACCCATAGTTATCAACAGCTCTGATGTAATATTCTACTCCATAAGTACTTATTGTTGTTCCGGGAATTGTAGCACTAAATAGATTATTACCTGTAGCTTCCATCGGAATAGTAGTATAAGTTAATAATCCATAACGACGATAGCTCAATTCAACAGTAGCCACATACATTGTACTGTCAGTAACAATAGCCGTTATTGATAGAGGGGCAAAATTCTGGACTTGAGCAGCCGGATGGTGAATAATAATCGGAGGTTCATTTGGTAAAACAGCAATAGTGAAAGGATAATTCATTGGCTCAACCGAAGGTAAAGACGAAGTGGATTGTCCATCAGTAGCAGAAAGATAGTATTCAATTCCAGGACTCTGGACAGCTGATGCAGGGATTGTTCCCTGCCAAAGATTGTTTCCTAAATTAGTCATTCCCTGGGTAGTCCAATTACTTTGTTGGAGATTACTGTAGTGGAGGATTGCTTCAGTTGTATATGGAGGATAGCTATCTGTAATAATTGCTTGAATAATTATCTCGTGATTATCAACTTGAGGTGAATTATCTAAAGCAATGGTTTCCGGGGTTCGGGTAATTTGAGGAGTTTGGCCAGGAACATAATTTCCTTCTGCAGATGCAGTTAAACCTTGATATTGGAGCTCAAAGAGCACATTCCGCTGAGAACCATCAAAAAAAGGATTGCTGGAGCGATAAGAAATTATATAATTTGAAGTTACAAGCTGCGAAATTTCTGTAAGGATAACATTAAAATTATCCATAATATCAAAAACGGCTCCATTAGTGGTTTCCGTAATTGGAGTAAAAGTAGAAAAGAGATATGAAGTAGTGAGAGCATAAAGCATTGCGCCATTTGCACTACAAGCATTCATAGCATCAGATATAGTCATTACTCCTTGATCGGGAGTTTCATCTGTAAGAATTATCAGAATTTTTTGACTACCGGGACGCCAGTTAAAATTTGCCAGAGCATAGGTGATAGCATAATAACCTGGTTCATAACCACCTGAAACATCATTTCTAAGCCAAACATCATCCCTGAAATAGTTAAGATTTGTGGTTAAAATTCCTGAGTCCTCCAGAAAAGGATAGCCATTATTATTGCCAGAACCATACCTACATAAGCCCAAAGCACAATCTACTCCATAAGTTCCAAGATTGTTGATAAAACTGGTAACATTATTCCTTACCGCTTGTTGGTAAGGATCCATTGAGCCACTATTATCCATTAAAAAAGCAATATCAACTAACCGAGAGCCAGTTCCCTGAGAAGGAGGAGAAACCTCAAAAAAATCGGTCTGCAATGTTCCATTTTCATACACCTGGAAATTATTTTCTACAAGATTACTCATATCCTGACCTTCCATAGAAACTGATACCGTTGAATATACAAAAGGAAAATTCTGAGTGTTAATACTAATCAAATCTAATTCCGGAACTACTTCATATACACTTTGCAAAATTTGGATATCGTCAATACCCCAACCCTCATAATAATTACTACTATCTGCAGTAAGCCGAAAGAGAAATTGGATATTTTGCGAGGCAAATTCTGTGATATCAATAGTTGGTTGAACCCATCCTGATTGACCGGTTTGAAGAAAAATAGTTCTTTGGAAAACCCCGTTAGCATACACATCAATATAGATATTGTCGTATGAGGTTTCAGTTTGCCACCAACTCCAGAAACTAAGAATATATTCTGTTCCTATAGTGGTTATTGATGGAAGTTGAATAACAGGGCTTAGTAATTGATAATCAGCCCCATTATTATAGGGATGATTAGTGAATGCACTATTAGGATAAGAATATGCACCATAAGTAGAATCCTGTCCAATGTTCCAGCCATAACCAAGAGTCCAGTCATTAGGCATAGATTCAAAATTTTCTTCATAAATTAGCGTTGAACTTACCACACCTCCACTACGGTTATTTATTGTAGAAGAATAAGGTGCAGGTAAAGATTTTCCCTTTGGAATGTCGGATGTAATATCTTTTGCCATCATAGTTGCAGTGGCAAAAAAGAAGGATATTGTTATCACAACCAACAGAATACTTAGTGTTTTACTTCTCATTTTATACTCCTATTCGTTTATTGAGATTATTTTTATAAAATACCTGTCCTGATTGACAGGGATAATACAATATGGCTCGGATACAATATATTCTTGAATCCATTGAGGGGAATTTATATCGTTAAAGCATAGCACACGATAATTTATTCCGCAAACAGGCAAACCCGAAGTATCTGTATTAACTGTTTGCCAGGTAAGCAGAAGAGAGTTTTCCGGCAAAAGTTGCAGAACCAGATTTTGAGGGCTACTTGGAACGGCAGGCAAAACATTTACCGGAATTTCATAAATAACCGGAGAATGATTTTCATCGGCAAGAGAAAACTGGAAAACCGTTTCACCTTTAAACCCTGCAGCGGGAATAACAGCTGCCTGTTGTAATGTTTCCTCGGGTTCAATGCTGATATTTTCTCCGCTGGAAAAAGTGATAGTTAGGGCATCCAAATCGGGGTCAAAAATTTTTCCCGCCCAGGAAAAAATTCCCTGTTGATTTTGGATTATCGGCAGGGGTTGAATTGTATCCAGGTAAACCGGAGGGGAATTAGCAGTATCTCTAATAACAGATATTTGCATATTCAGTGTTCCCCCGGTTCCGCTAACGGTGAATGAGGCAACTGTGGTTCCTGTAAAACCGGCTACAGGATAAATATTTAGCCACACAGAATCCTGCAAAGTAACCAGGTTCTGAACCAAATTAGCATTAGGCAGGCAGTTAAAATTAAGCGTGCCACTACCCACTTTAAAATATCTGTTCAGGTTAAGACCCTTTGTAAGATTATCGGAAAAAAGCAATTCCGGCAGAGTAAGAACTTGATACGGCATTGCATTATTATATTGCATTTGGATGGAACCGGAAGTAACCCAACCGGTATATAAATAACTACTCTGAGTAAGCATATTGATATTTTGGCTGTTGAAAACTAAACGGGGCTGGTAACAAGCGGGAAAAAGTCCTGTTATATTCCAGGAAAGACGATAGTTATTACTTAAAGGAGTGCCGCTTTTAGAAAAAGTAAAATTCCAGGTTTTTGCTGCAGGATTTATAGATCTGATATCTTTTATGTAATTTCCATTGAAAGTTGAGCCCCAATCGTTGTGTGGAAAATAGGCACGCACATAAGGAGTATTATTAGGAGGAGGAGAAAGAGGAAAATCATAGGTGTCAAAACCATCTGCAGCACCCTTACTTTCACCCAAATATATATAGGCATTTATGGAGTTCCCGGAACCCAAATTGGCAAGACAAAAATCTATTCGCCAATCTGCCTTAAGAGTAGTCGCTGCGCAAAATGTAAGTATAAAAAGAAACACTTGCTTACACCGCGCTAAACACTGCGCCATATAATCACCTTCTCCAGCATTGTAATCTAAAAAACACTCCATAGCTTCAAGCTTTTCCTGTCAAGTTTTTTTTGCCTGTCATCAACCCTTCTTTTAGCTTTATGCTGCTAATGAGATTGCCGTATCATTCCCGTATCGTGATATGAGAACGATACGGGAATTATATCGGAAGGTTATTGAGAGAATTTCGGAATTGCTTTGGGAACAATCTGTAATTAATTTGCTATTGGCTTGCGGTGTATTGAGATAGCAGATTATATCGGCAAATAAAGAAGGTGCTGACCCTTTTTTTTAATAAATTTGTGGCTGTTTTGTTTTTTCTCTGCTACTTATCTTACCCCAATTTGAAAAATAGCAAGCTCCGTTTAGAGCAGATATTTAAGCTTGACGAAATTGAGATACTAAAAAAAGAGTTTTGTAAATATAAAAAGTTCCCAAAACAAGCTAAGGAGTTATGTTGATGGATTATTATGAATCGTCTCCTCTGTCCGTTTCCAATATTAAGGAAGATGATCTAATTGCCCCTTCTATGAGGATCAGTGACTGGCTGGTAGTTCTAATTCTGCTGATGATTCCGCTGGTAAATCTGATAATGCTGATAATTTGGTCTATAGATAAAAGCGGCAATCCCAACCGGAGAAGTTTTGCTCAAGCGGTATTACTTTTTATGGCTGCCTTGCTTGTTCTATCCGGTTTCTGGCTTGGCAGGATAACCTGCTGGATTTTTCAGCTTATGAATTTTATGTAATAATAAGGAGAAAGTATGAAATATTTAGATTTGGCAATGAATGCAGCTGAAACACTCGGTGCAGAATATGCCGATATCCGCATTCAAAAAACAACTGATCAGGTAATTTATCTGCAAAACCTATCCCTGAAACATACCAGTAACAACATTATTCAGGGATATGGCATTCGGGTGTTCAAAGATGGTGCCTGGGGTTTTGCCCATAGCAATGTTTTTAGTGATGAAGCAGTTTTAGCTACCGTAAAAAAAGCGTTTAATACAGCAACGCTTTCTGCTGCTGTGAATAAAGACAAAAAATTGCGTTTAGCCCCGGAAAGAAGTTACCTTGCTACTTACAAGACCCCCGTTAAAATAGACCCTTTTTCTATTCCCGTTTCTGAAAAGATAGACCTGATGATGGAAGTATCACGCACAATGCTTGCTTACGAGGGAATTAAAAAAACAATCTTTCTGCTGATGATGCAAAAGGATGAAAAACTTTTTGCCAGCACTTTAGGCACCCGATTAGACCTAACTACGCAGTTTATCAATCCCATGATTACAGCTGTGGCAGTAACTGAAAATGACAGTCAAAGCCGCACTTTTGATGATGGTGGCAGAGCTGTAGGTTGGGAATGGATTTTGGAACTGGATTTGCTGGATAAAGCAAAACAGATTGCCCAAGAGGCATTGATCAAAGTGAAAGCCGATACTCTTGGAGCTGAAGAACGCAGGTCTTTAGTGCTTGATCCTAATCATTTGGGTTTAACGATGCATGAAAGTGTGGGTCATGCTACTGAACTGGACAGGGTTTTAGGTTGGGAAGCTGATTATGCCGGTGTTTCTTTTGCAACCCCGGAAAAATTGAACAACTATCATTATGGCAGTGAAGTGATTAACTTTATGGGAGATAACACTTTGGAAGGGGGTCTTGCTACTCTCGGTTTTGATGATGATGGAGTTCCCGGTCAGAAATGGTATATTATTAAAGACGGTATTTTGAAAGAATATGGCAGCACGCGAGACACGGCTTTGGAAATTGGTTTAAATGCTTCCCGCGGTTGCAATCGTGCTACCTATTATTTTAATCAACCAATTAACCGGATTCCAAATTTATATTTACTGCCCGGAAAAAAACCTTTAACTCCGGGTGAACTTATTGCCGATACGGAAGATGGTGTTTATATTCAAGGTAGAGGAAGTTATTCTATAGACCATCATCGCATAAATTTCCAGTTTGGCGGTGATTTCTTCTGGGAAATTAAGAACGGTAAATTGATTCGTCCCCTGAAGAAAGTTATCTATAAATCCTGCAATCCTGAATTCTGGAATAGCTGTGATGCAATTTGTGATGAGCGTTTTTGGCATCCCTTCGGGGTTGTAAATTGCGGTAAAGGCCAGCCCCCGCAAACAGGTAGAATGACTCATGGTTCCGCAACGGCAAGATTTCGTAATATCCGTGTAGGAGGTTCACAATGAATAGCGAAAAAATAGTGCAATATATTCAGAAACACTGTATAGCTGATGACTGGACACTGAATATTTCAAAAGATGACAGCCATGAAACACGCTTTGCCCAAAATGTTATTACTCAACACATTGCCGGTGCAATGAAAACAATTTCTCTAAGCGTTGCTTTTGGCAGTAAAGCAGGCAGCTGCACTGTAAATCAGGATGATGAAGAAAGCTTGGCATACATTATTAAAACAGCTGAAGATATTGCTAAACTGGCTCCCGAAGACCCTGAATTTGTTCCTTCCGAAGGTAAAAAAGATATTCCCAAGCTCGCAAACTGTGATCCTGAAACCAAAACCCTGGTACCGGAACAAATGGTAGAAATCGTCCGAAAAAGCGTTGATAGGGCAAAAAATATTGGAGCTACAGTTTCCGGCTTAACAGAAAAACATATTGAGACCAACGCTCTGTTTACAAAAAACGGTTTTGCCGGCGAATATGAAAAAAGTGATTTCGGCCACTCTTTGACCCTGAAAAAAGATGAAGTGGAAACAAAGGTTGCCTATGAAGCGAAAAACTTTGCCGATTTTAACCTGGAAGAACTTCTGGAAAAACTGCAAAATCAGGCAGCTACGCTTGCTGTTAAACAAACATTTGAGCCCCAAAAAATCGCTGTCCTTTTAAGACCTCTTGCTCTGCAGGAATTGTTTTGGTTTATGGGCTGGATGATGGACCGCCGCTATGCCGATGAAGGTATCACTCCTTTTACGAACCAAATTGGAAAACCCTTCTTTGGCGAAAAATTCAGCTGGCTTTCTACTTACAAACAACCAACTCTTTTAGCTCCACCTTTTACTTCCGACGGCATAATTGCAGAAGAAATTCCCTGGGTGGAAAACGGCATCCTGAAAAACCTTTACACCAGCCGCTATTGGGCTAAAAAGATTGGCAGTAAACCCGGCGATAACTATAATATGTTTATTCCCGGCGAAGGTTATAGCGAAGAGGAAATGCTGCAAATGGTGCCCCGCGGTCTTATTGTAAATAGCTTTTGGTATATTCGCACCGTAGATATGAAAGCAGGTGAATTTACCGGAACTACGCGTGACGGAGTATGGTATTTTGAAGACGGAAAAATTAAATATGCAGTAAATAATCTGCGCTTTAACGAAATCCCTCATGAAGCAACCAAAAGAATTATTGCAACCGGTAACAGTGAGCTTGCCAACCCCATTTCTCTGTTGCCTGCAATGCTGATTGATGGCTTTAATTTCGTGGATAAAACATCCTTTTGAAAGAAATAAATTGACAGAAAATACATTTTTTAAAATAGGAGTATTAAAGGCGATTCAACATTCATACCAAGCCAGTTCCTTTTATCTCGGGAGTGCCTTTGGACCAGAATGTTCAATCCCGTAATTAAAAGGAGATGCCAAATGCCAGACAGAACACTCATTTGCCAGGACTGCTCCAGGGAATTCGTTTTCACTGAAGGTGAGCAAGAATTCTATAAGGAAAAAGGCCTTCAGAACGAGCCCAAACGCTGCCCCGATTGCCGTAAAGCAAAAAAGGCACAGTTTAATCGTAACAGACGCAGACAATCTAATTAGATAGTTACTAATCTGTTAACGCCACTGCAAAAATGTAGTGGCGTTTTTTTTATACTAAAAAAAGCGAGATGGCGAGATGGTGAGATGGTGAGATGGCGAGATGGCGAGATAGCGAGATGGTGAGATAGCGAGATGGCGAGATAGCGAGATAGCGAGATAGCGAGATAGCGAGATAGCGAGATAGTGAGATGGCGAGATGGCGAGATGGTGCTATCTCACTAATCACAGTTTCAGCAGTTTACGCATAAATGCTCGTTCTTGGGTTTTAACCACCATCAAATAGATTCCGGAAGTAGTATTACGCTGTTTATTATCCAAGCCATCCCAAACCAGGTGATGAATTCCTGTTTCCAGATACGGATATTCCACTGTCCGCAGCAATTGTCCTTTAATATTATAGATTTGCATAGTTACCGGGGCAGGAGAATAAACTTTCAGCTCCAGAGATACGAAATTTCCAAAAGGATTGGGATACGCATGTAAATATTCCATTTCCTCAGTTGAGATAAGAGGTGTTTCCGGTTCGGGAAAAGGCATTATTAGAACCGCAGGACCAAAAACCTGATTAAATCCATCGTAAGAGATTGATTCCAGCCAATAGTACAAAGTATCGGACAAAGCAGTTTCCGAATCGTAATAGCGATAGTTATTTCCTGTTACCAAACCTGTTGCCGGAATAATTACAGAATTCAGTTTAACCGCATTAGATATATCAGAACAGCTATTTCGGTAAAGATTGTAACCCAGCAGATTGGTTTCGGAGGCAGTATTCCAAAAAACAGTTGCCCCGTTAGCATAAGTGGCATAAAAAGCAGTAAGTTCTACAGGCAGAGTTACTTCTTCTGCTGTGAAGAAATCCATTATGCGAGCTACAAGGTTTGCTTTGGTATTAGGAAAAGTTCCATCCGCCAATTCGCTCAAAGCATAGCTGAAAACAAAACTGCGCTGATTATAGCCACCGGCACAAGCTACAGCTACACATCCGTAATCACTTTCCTCAAAGGCACTTCTGGCATAAGGATAGAGCCCTGTAAAACGGTCTATATAGTCCACTTTAGTTTGCAAAGAAGAGGTAAACAGCATTCCCGCAGAAGGTGTATAAGCACAACCGCTAAGGTTATTAATAGCATTATTTGCGCCATCTTCAGCACTGCTTATTCCTAAAAGGGGCCAGAGAACTTCATAAGCATCCAGTTCACCTTGAATATTCGGAAGATAGTAAGTTAAATCAAAACCGACAACATCCACTCCTTCAATATATACTCTTCCGCCGGAAAGTAAGTAGTTATATAGGGCATTAAACATATAGGGTTTATCAAAGCGCACAATATTACTACCCACAGCTCCAAAACTTAAAAAGACCGCCTCAAAGCTATAAAACGAAGAAGGAAAAGTAGTTCCGTAAGTGCAGGTGTAGCCCAGGTTTTGTAAAGTGCTTTTGATAAAGGTTCCGCTCATATCTCTTCCGCCGGAAACACCTTCCCAAACAAATATTCCTCCGGCATTAATAAGAATGCTGAAGGAAAGGTTATTTCCTGCCACCACAGACAAATCTGCAGTTGTCTGCAAATTGAAAGTTACATATTGGGAAGTAGCAGTTGGCAAAACATAGATGCTGAAGACCTCTTCCAAAGTTATATAATCATCGGCAGGAATGTTTTGATTGTGGCTACCGGAAAGGATATTTACATAAGGATTGGTAGTAGAAAGAGTAAAAGTGCCGTTAGCAGAATAATCCCCGTAACTTTGCAAAAGCAGATTTACGGAAAATGTTTCTCCTGGCTCCACAGCTAAATTGCCGTTAGCATCCGTAGCACCTCTATTTTCTATTAAGGCAAGGCGGATTTCTTCATCGGGAAGAGGATTATCATCCTGCAGCGCACGCTGGGCATTCAGTTTGCCTTCTCCCAAAAGATTTTCTTTGCCGGAATTAACTGCATCTACATCATCACAGCTACCTTTAATTCTATTTAGAAGGTCATTTTGGCTAATATCGGGAATGTAGGACTTTATTAGTCCTGCTAAAGAGCTGGCTATCGGGCTGGCATAAGAAGTAGCATTACTAACTGTTGCATAACCACCTGCAGCTAAAGTCCAGATTGAACCGGTAGGAGCACCTACATCTACATAAGAGCCATAACTGGAAACGGATGATTTTATCCCGTCATTTTGTAAAGCTGCTACTGCCAAAACATTTTTATAGGCAGCAGGATAAACAGGAATCGTATTATTACTGTTACCAGCAGCAGCTATAATTACTGAACCTAAAGAGTAAGCATAATTTATAACTTCCTGGTTTGCTTGCGAATAAGTATTACCACCCCAACTGCAATTGATAATATCCGCTCCGTTTTCAGCAGCATAAATAATACCGTCATAGCCATTATAAATGGAACTTGAACCCTGATAACTGCAGGAAACAGGCATTAGAGTTAAATTCCAGGCAAGCGAACTAACCCCGATATTATTGTTTGTTCGGGCAGAAGCAATCCCGGAAACTGTTGTGCCATGACCACTGCTCTCATAAGGATTATTGGATTCACCTCCATTACTGGTAAGCATAAAATCCCAACCAATAAGGTCATCAATTTTTCCGTTATTATCATCATCAATTCCATTCAAGTCACTTGAATCCATAACCCAAGTGCTTCCGTTATTATAAATGGTGTAACCGTTGTGGTTGGCATCTTCACCCAAATTTTGCCAAATATTTTCTGCCAAATCAGGATGAGTCCATTTACAGCCGGTATCTACAATAGCAATTATTACAGGAGAAGTTCCATTTTCCCCTTGATGAATATCCCAGGCAGCTTCTGCTTCCAGAGAAGTAAAATAGTAGGAATCTTCATAGTATTCATCATCGGGAAAGACAAAAGCTTTATCGGGATAAATAACTTCCGCATATTGCACAAAAGGGTCTGAAGATAGCAGATTTACAACTGCCTGCGGGGGATAGGAACTATGCACTCCAAAGATCAGAGAAAGCTCACATTCTTCTCTTTTTTGCGGCGAAATAAGGAATTTAGAGTTTATAGAAGAGACCTGCAATTTTTGCAGTTTTTCATCTATAGAGGCAATTCCTGTGCGATTATGGGACTTTTGCAAAGCAGAACGATATTCCGGTTTCAGCTTAAAAATAGCGGTTCCTGCATTTTCACTAAAATCAGCAGCAAAAAGACCAAAAGCAAGCAATAAAGCTAAAAAAACAGTAAAATACTTCATTTTATCCTCCTAAAAAACGGATTCTCTCCTCCGTGGAAAAATGCCCCTATCTTCTTTTCCGAAACGGGGTATGATATGCAGATGAAAATGCGGAATACTTTGTCCCGCAACAGAACCGCAATTCATAGCTAAATTATAACCATGCGGCTCAAACTTTTCCTCCAGCAATTTCTTTACTGCCAAAGTTATCTCGTGTAAAGAGACAACTTCTCCGGCATCCAAACTAAAAAAATCGGGAGTATGACGCTTGGAAATTATCAAAGCATGACCTTTGCTGACGGGATATTTATCCCAAATAGCAAAGAAATGTTCATTTTCTGCCAGATAAACTGAGCAGTCAAGATTACAAAATGAGCACGGCATAATTTTATTCCTCTGTTGTATATAATAATTTGTTAGCTCAATAAAACCAGAATAATGTTTACTGAATAAGAACTGCTTTAAAGTGTTACCAAGATGTTATCAGTAGTGTTGTTGTGTAGTCGGAGCTTTTTTTTCTTGCAGTAAAAGCCCTATCCCAAAAGTATTGTTCTTAAAGAGACATATTTGTTTCTGCTTTTAAGGAGTTTTTAATGAAATATAAAGCCCAAATCCTTCTGGCAATATTCCTGGTGTGGATTTTTGCCTTGTCTGCCGCTAAACCCGATCCGAATGCTTTAGTTGGCAAAGTTGGTGACCGAGAATATAATTACAAAAAATTCAATGACGGTTTCAAAGCATATCTGGAATATTATAGTAAGGGAAAAGTTCTTACCAAACAAGATAGCATCCGCTTTAATAATCAATATTGGGAAGAGCTTGTCGGCATCTATATTTATGATCAGGCAATCAAAGCCGGTAAAATAAAAGTTACCGATGCAGAGCTGGAAGCGGAAATTAAGAAAAATATCCCTCCTGAAGTTAAACAAATTAAGGATTTTCAGACCAACGGCAAATTTGACAAAGCTAAATATGAACAGGCACTAATAGAACATCCTGAATTCAAAAAACAGCTGATGGATTATTCTCGTGATATGTATTCCTACAATAAGTTAATTAAAACAATTAAAAATGAAGTGAAAGCCAATCCGGACAGCGTTAAAAATGCCTGGATGCACGATAATGACTTTGCCAGCGCTAAAATTATTTACTTTGATTACAGTAAGCTGACTAATATTAACGCAACCGATGACGAAGTGCGTGCTTATTACGAAGAACACAAAGAAGAATTTAAACGCGAAAATGGACGGAGCTATCTGCTGGCGCGTTTTGCCGGAAATTTAAGTAAAGCTGAAAATCCCGAACAACAGGCACAGGAAAATAAAGCACTTAGTAACACACTGTATAATCGTGCCAAAGAAGTTGGTTTGCAACAAGCGGCAACAGAAATGAATATCCCCCTGGAAGAAAGCCCTTATTTTAATCAACAGGACCAGTTAATACCTCTTATAGGTAGAGCTCCCGATTTGATTTCTTTTGCTTTTAACAATCCAATCGGTTCCATCCCGAATATTTTTTATGCTCCCACCGGCGATATTTTGGTGCTGGAGCTTAAGAGCGAAATTCCTGAATACTACATTTCTTTTGATATTAAAAAACAGGAAATGGCAATTAAGGCAACCCGCACCAAACGAATGTTCACAATGGATAATTATGTGCAGGAATTTATGCGGAGAGAAACACCTGAAACATATTTGGAAGCAGCTGCCAGAGATAGTATTGCCATTATTGAAGCAGAAAAAGTTCTGGTGGACAACGATATTAAACCCCTCGGTAAAATTCCTGCTTTAAACCAGGCAATTTTGAACACAGCAGTGGGCTCTTTCACTCCTCTTATTGAAAATGAAAAACATTGGTATCTGGCACTTGTAACTAAACGCCAACAACCGGATTTAACAATCTGGGAAAAAGATAAAAAGCAAATTATCGCAGATGCTGAAGCAAAACTTCAGGAAGATCACCTTAATCAATGGTATTTTGAGCAACGCCAGAAAACTAAGATAACGGATAACCGGAAGGATTTTTACGAGCTGCAAGTGCAGTTGAAATTGTAGAGAGAGCGAGAGAGCTTGAAGGCGAGAGGGCTTGAAGGCGAGAGGTCTTGAGGGCGAGAGGTCTTGAAGTCGAGAGGTCTTGAGGACTTGAAGGCGAGAGGTCTTGAAGACAACCCAATGATTGTAATGAGTGCGTAAGCCCCTCGGAAAATAAGGTTTAGAAGTTTTTCTGAAGGAACTTACCAGACAGAAGCTATCTCCCCATCGGCGTTTTGATTTATTAACTTGCTTTGTGGATTATGTTTAACTACCTGTTGCCTGCTCATTTCTTTAACGACTCTTTAACGACTCTTTAACGATACATTTACTTTGTTAAAGAGTCGTTAAAGAAGGTTTAAAGAAACATAAAAGATTCAACTTGGCAAGAAATAAGACACAGCTATGCCCAAGTAACGGTTTCGCCAATGACACGCTAATTTATTGCCATCTGAAGTAAATTTTAATTTAGGACGCTATAACTTATGGACAGGTGATAGGGAATAATGATGAAGCAAATTCTTTCTTCCCCAATATCTTATCGCTATTAACATTGTTTCCTTTTATGGCCTGACAGTTAAATTGCATAGACCTCTCCAAACTGCTGCTTTCGCAGGAATCTACATAATGCATAAATATTTATGTTTGATCGACGGGAAAACTATATTACCTGTTCAAATCTGCATAATCTTGGCAATCTGCGAGCAATTCATTTCCAGATTTTGATTGACGAACTATCCTTGCCTTTAAAAGTGGATATAAGAATGCAAAAATGGAATAATATAATGAAAAGATTAGCTATCCTCCTGATTCTGATTGCAGGATGTTTTGCCCTAAGGGCTCAAACGGGACTTTTTAATTTGAGCTATGCCATTCCGATTGAAGAAGCGGACTCTCTGCTTACCCAAATTGACTTTTATACGCCCAATTTTAACGACAATTTGGTTCGTTATTACCCCAAAACCAGTAATTATGTAGAAGCAATTCTGGTTTTCGTAGAGCCCAAAACCAGACGCATAGTGGGCTGGTTTATTAAATACAGTCCCGATAATTCGGAAGAAGACGATGCCTATATCTTGCAAACTCTGCAGGAATTACATGGCAAAACTAACCAATATGATGAAGAAACACAGCAACTTATCTGGTTTTTATCCACAACTCGCAGTGTGCATATTATGTATGCAGATGACAACAGTTTAACGGTGCTCTATTATGATGCCCATTTTCCAGAACTTTTTCATATTCCGGGTAGTCCTGCACTCATAGAAAAACCCGAAACAGATGGCAGCAATCCCCCTAAGGATACTAACCCTCCGTCTGCCGAACAAGATGCAAGGTAGTTAATTATAGCGGGAAAATATTGCTAACTATTGCAGGATACTATGTAGCAATATATTACTTGACTAATAAAGGCATTTATATTTTGGAGAAATAGGTAATAGCCGGGAGTAATAATGAACATACATTTCAGAGATGTCCAAAGTGGAAGCGTGGAAGCCAGAGCAATTATAGAAATTGCGGATGGTGTTTTTTTGAATGAGGTTACTATTTTAAATATTGATGGCGAAATTGTAGTGGAATTTCCGCATAAGAGCTTTATTGGCAAATCCAAACATACTTACTACATAGATATTATTACTTTTGAAGATAATGATAAGCGCATCGTGTGGGAATTGGAGATTAAAGATGCCTACAAGGAATGGCGCAAAACCAATAAGAAAGTTTTAATTTACGAAGAAAGATAAAAAAAGACAAGGAGGATCAGAAAATGATCACCGATTTGCAAAACATCCTGTCAACCAACATTAAGGGTATGAAAAGGTCTGCAATCCGCGAACTTTTGAAGTTTCTCGGTCAGCCCGGTTTGATATCCTTTTCCGGTGGCTTTCCCAGCCCTCTAACTTTCCCGGTGGAAGAGCTGAAAAGCATTATTGCCGAAGTTATGGATAATGAAGCTGCTTATGCACTTCAATATGGAACAACGGAAGGTGATGATTTATTGCGGACTATGCTGGCTAACCGTTACAAAGCCAATGGCATAGATGTTACGAAAGACAATATCATTATCACTACTGCCTCTCAACAGGCATTAGACCTGATTTCCAAAATGTTTATTGATCCGGGTGACTATGTTCTTGTGGGTTTACCTTCTTACTTAGGAGCACTCCAAGCTTTTGGTTCTTATGGAGCTAATATGATTGGAATTACTATGGATGATGAAGGTGAAGACCCGAACCTGATGGAAAAGGCATTAAAAGACCTTGCCGCCAAAGGGAAAAAGCCCAAATTTATCTATCTGATACCTGATTTTCAAAATCCCGCCGGTATTACTATGAGCGAACGCAGGCGAATAGAAATTCTGGAACTGGCTCATAAATATGATGTTCTGGTTCTGGAAGATAGCCCCTATCGGGAATTGCGCTATGAAGGTAAAACCCAAAAGACCCTTTATGAACTGGATGGAACAAGCCAGGTTGTTATCTTGGGCACATTCAGCAAAATCTTCTGCCCCGGTTTCAGAATTGGCTGGGTTGTAGGTCACCCCGATGTTTTGGATAAAATTGTTGTTGGCAAACAGGCAACCGACTTATGCACTCCCCCCTTCACTCAAAGAATAGCTGCCCGCTATATGGAAAAGGGATATTTAGACCCCAAAATTAACGAAATTAAAGATATGTATTCCGTGAAACAAAAAGTAATGCTGGAATCCCTGGAAAAATATATGCCGGAAGAAATGAAATGGACTCATCCTGAAGGTGGTTTGTTCCTGATGGTTACGGGTCCGGAACAGTTGGATACTAATGCTCTTTTGTTGGAATGCATTAGAGAAGCCAATGTAGCTTATGTAGCAGGAAACAGTTTCTTCTGCGACGGCAAAGGTTATAATACAATGCGTCTTAATTTCAGCTACGAAAGCATTGAAACCAATATTGAGGGCTGCAAACGCCTCGGTGGATATTTCAAAAAAATACTACAAAAATAAATAAAGTAATGGAGGAAAGAATGTCCAAAAAAGTCGAAAAAGACCGTATGGGCATGATTATTCACGAAGAAGATACTCCCGAAAAAATGGAAGTAGAAATAACGGAAATTAAAGCTCCCGGCGATGAGGATTCCCCTGTCCTCATCTATTACAACTGGTGCAAAAAATGCGGGATTTGCGTAGCTTTTTGCCCAACCGGCTGTCTGGGTAGAAAAAGTGACGGCTCCCCTTATGTGCAAGCACCCGAAAAATGTATTCACTGCGAAACCTGTGACCTGCTTTGTCCCGATTTTGCCATTACCGGAGCTAAAGAACGCTGAAGGAACTTAAAAAAAATGACAGAAAAAGAAAAAAGTAAACAGACAACCCATAAAACCCCATCCCCAAAAGCATCTCTGGCTACTAAACCGGAAAGCAAACTGGAAGAAATTCAGGCAAAACGCGAACGCAAAACGGTTCTGATGCAAGGCAATGAAGCAGTTGCTTATGGTGCTTTGGATGCGGGAGTAAATTTCTTTGCCGGTTACCCGATTACTCCTTCCACGGAAATTGCGGAAATTTTAGCCGCTGAACTTCCCAAAAGAAACGGTGCCTTTATTCAAATGGAAGATGAGCTTGCCTCAATCTGTGCTATCATTGGTGCCTCTTTGGCAGGAGCAAAATCATTAACCGCTACCAGCGGACCAGGATTTTCCCTGATGCAGGAAGGAATCGGTTATGCCAAAATAACAGAGACACCCTGCGTGGTAGTTAATGTGCAAAGAGTTGGTCCCAGCACTGGAATGCCCACCAGTCCTGCCCAGGGAGACATTATGCAATCCAAATGGGGTTCGCATGGTGATTCTCCTGCTATAGTTCTTTATCCCGATTCGGTGAAAGAGAGCTATGAACTAACTATCCGGGCAGTGAATTTAAGCGAAAAATACAGAACATGCGTTATTTTGTTACTGGATGAAGTGATAGCGCATATGCGGGAAGCAGTTTGCCTTCCTGATCTTGCCAATGTGCGAATAATCAATCGGATTAAACCAACCGTGCCACCTCAATGGTATAAACACTATGATGAAAACCAAAAATACCTTTCCCCTCTTGCCAGTTTTGGAGAGGGCTACCGTTATCATGTTACCGGTTTAACTCACGATTCGCATGGTTTTCCTACTAACAAACCTGGCGAGGCAGCTGATATGATGGATCGTTTACGCAAAAAAATCTCTTATAATATGCGTGACCTGGTACAAATTGAAAGCTATCAGATGGAAGATGCCAAAATTGCTATTTTTGCTGCCGGAATTTCTTCCCGGGCTGCTAAAGCTGCAATTGCCACAGCCCGAGCAGAGGGAATTAAGGTAGGGCTTTTAAGACCTTTAACTATCTGGCCCTTCCCGGATGACGCAGTGCGGAAAATGCTCCGAAATGTGGATACAGTTATCGTTCCGGAACTTAATCAGGGACAGTTGATTCACGAAGTAGAGCGTCTGACTAAAGATAAAAGTGACGGCGGATTGATTCCTATTAACAAAGTAAGCAGCGAATTGATTACTCCCAACGAAATCCTGAATAAAATCAAGGAGGTATGCTGAAATGGCTAATATTCCCCAACGCATAATTCATGAATACCTGCGGCACGATAAGAAATTTCCTCATGTGTGGTGTGCCGGCTGCAGTAATGGTATAGTTTTGGGTGCTATTATTAGAGCAGTTGCCTCTTTGAATATAGACCGCAACGATATTGTTATGGTTTCCGGCATTGGCTGCTCTTCGCGGATGCCTGTTTATGTAGATTTTAATACTCTGCATACTTTACATGGACGCAGTATTGCTTTTGCTACAGGCGTTAAACTGCATAAACCGCATTTGAAAGTAATCGTTGTAACCGGCGATGGCGATTGTGCTGCCATCGGAGGTAATCATTTAATTCATGCTGCTCGCAGAAATATAGACCTGAAAGTAGTGATGATTAATAATAATATTTATGGGATGACGGGTGGACAGTGCAGTCCTACAACTCCTCATAATGCCTATGCTACTACTGCACCTTATGGAAATATAGAGCCTGATTTTAATATCTGCAATCTGGCTATGGGTGCCGGCGCTTCTTTCGTTGCCAGAACTACAGCTTTCCATGTTCAGGAAATGCAATCTATGATAAAAGACGCTCTTCAGCATCCCGGGTTTTCTTTGATAGAGGTAGTTAGCGCTTGTCCTGTAATCTACGGACGCTTAAATAAAAAAGGTGGAGCTCCACAAATGCTGAAGGACTTTCGGGATAATTCCATTCCCCTGGCTGCAGTGGACAAACTGCCTCCGGAAAAAGTGGAAGGAAAAATAGTGCGCGGAATTTTACGCAAAGAAATCCGTCCTGAATTCACTGCTGAATATGCTGCTCTATGCCAGAAAGTGCAAACTGAGAGAGGTGAATAATGGCTGATAATTTTGAAGTTCGCCTTTCCGGAAGCGGTGGCCAGGGTTTAATTCTGGCAGGAATTATTCTGGCTAAAGCTGCTGTGATAGAAAATAAAAAGGTTACCCAAACCCAAAGCTATGGTCCTGAATCAAGAGGCGGCTATTCGCATGCTGATGTAATTATCAGTAACAGGGAAATAAACTTTCCTGAAGCAACGAATATTAATTGCCTGCTGGCTTTAACTCAGGAAGCGTGTGATAAGTTTCTTTTTGATTTGGTAGAAAACGGAATCCTGATTATTGATACTACCTTCGTTAAAAACCTGGCTATGTCTGCTGAAAATACTTACGAAATTCCTTTCACAGAAATTGCCCAGGAAAAATTGGGCAGCCCTATTTCTACTAATATTATGGCTCTTGCTTTCCTGGTGAAAGTTACAGGAATAGTGAAAGAAAGCTCTTTGAAAAAAGCGATTGAGGAAACGGTAAAACCCGCATTTGTTGACTTGAACCTGAAAGCAATGCAGATTGGTTTTGACCTCGCAAAAAAATAAGACGGACGATGTCCTCATCGTTCAAAACCCCGGAGGAACGATGTCCTCATCGTTCAAAAACCCCGGAGGAACGATGTCCTCATCGTTCATTATGATCCCGTTATGTCAGGAGTCATCACTGCCGAAATGCCTTCATTGCTATCCGCAAACATTTTTGGCAGTGAGGACTCGTGACACCTTGAACCCTAATTCATTAGAGGAGATTATTGATGCTTAAACATATCAGTCACATCGGCATCGCAGTTAAAAACCTGGAAGCAGGAATTGCTTTCTACGAAAAAATCGGCTTAAAACTTGAAGGGATAGAAGAAGTCCCTTCCCAAATGGTTAAAGTTGCCTTTTTTCCTTGTGGAGATACAAGAATAGAATTGCTTTGCCCTACTTCAGATGACAGCCCTATTGCCAAATTCATTGAAAAAAAGGGAGAAGGAATTCAACATCTTGCCTTCGCCGTTGACGATATAAACGACGCCTTAAAACAGGTAAACGATTTGGGTTTAGCCCTAATTGATAAAGAACCTCGCCCCGGAGCACATCATTCGGAGATTGCTTTTATGCATCCTAAATCCAGTTTGGGGGTTTTGATAGAATTGTGCGAGGAACACGGTTAAAGGTTAACAGGTTAACAGGTTAACAGGTTAACGGGTTAACAGGTGAAAAAGGTTAACGGGTGAAAAAGGTTAACAGGTTAACAGGTTAACAAGTGAACAGGTGAACGGGGAGATAAATATCGTTGCAAACCCTGATATGGGTAACCAGAGCTCGCTGAAGCTCCGTATTTTGCATTATTTTTTCTCGCAGAGGAATAGCATCTTTCAACTATACAAATAAAATCCCCAAAATCCTGAAAATCCTGTTCATCCCATACCTATCTTTTATCCTGTTCATCCTATACTTATTTTTTATCCTGTTCATCCCATACCTATTTTTTATCCTGTTTATCCCATATCTAATCTTTTATCTGTGTTATCCGTGTAATCTGTGAGAGACATTTTATCCGTGTAATCTGCGTGAAATCCTGAAAATCCTGTTCATCCCCTTCCTATTCTTTTATCTGTGTTATCTGTGTAATCTGTGAGAGATCTAACTCTATCTCTTGGAAAACGATTATTTCTTTTTCCGCTTTGCCAGATAAGCTCTAATATCATCAGTTGTATATTTTTGGGATGGTTTGTTTTTCTTGTTAATTTCTTCAATCTCAGCGACATAATCCGTATTATGAGTTGATGGAATTTGGAAGGTAAACTTGGTTCTATTTTCCGAGTTGCTAATAGTAAAATCCCCCAAACCAATGATATCCATCCCAACTAAAACCCCAAAAGGAATAGAATTACTTTCAATAACTCTCACTTGCTGAATAACGACTTGATTAGGTAAGATCATATCTATCAAATAATTATTGCAGGAACTTTTACCATGTACTCCATTCACTTGCGTAATTCCTATTGGTTTTAGATTCAGTGCCTGAACTAACTGTGACGAAATAACTGAATGATTGGCACCAGTATCCCATGCACCAATAGTTTCTACTTTCATTTTTGAATCTTCCAAAACTGTGGAAGAGGTTATACTGATTTTTGTTTGTAAAATATTAACCCGCGAAGGGTAGGCAACGGTAAAAGCAAATCTTTGAATATTATTAGACATTCCAGTTTAAAAAGCTTACATTATAATAGGATGGATCTGCAGTGCACAGTTCAACAAAGAAAGTCCCCGGTTCATATTTCTTTTTTGCAAACACAATCGCTTCTGTGATATTGGGAAAGAAACCAACAACTTTATTATCTACAATTACTACATACTTATTAGGATGTTCTTTGCTGAATTCCGGAAGATGAGCTCTAAAGAATTCAAACTCTTTTTCCAACGGTTTCGCACTATTTTCCATTTTTTTTACCTCTAAATACAAACTATTCATCAGGATTAAATTGGCAAGTTATTTTTTTTCTTATAGGAAACAGGTGAACGGGTGAAAAAGGTTAACGGGTGAACAGGTTAACAGGTTAACAGGTGAAAAAGGTTAACGGGTTAACAGGTTAACAGGTTAACGGGTTAACAGGTGAAAAAGGTTAACGGGTTAACAGGTTAACAGGTTAACAGGTGAACGGGGAGATAAATATCGTTGCAAACCCTGATATGGGTAACCGGAGCTCACTGAAGCTCCGTATTTTGCATTATTTTTTCTCGCAGAGGAATAGCATCTTCCGACTATACAAATAAAATCTCCAAAATCCTGAAAATCCTGTTCATCCCCTACCTATTTTTTATCCTGTTCATCCCATACCTATTTTTTATCCTGTTTATCCCATATCTAATCTTTTATCCTGTTTATCCCATACCTATTCTTTTATCTGTGTTATCTGTGTAATCTGTGAGAGACATTTTTTCCGTGTAATCTGTGAGAGACATTTTATCCGTGTAATCTGTGAGAGACATTTTTTCTGTGTAATCTGCGTGAAATCCTTGACAGATTTCCCCTCTCTAAAAATCTGCACTCATATACCATATTATAGGAGAAAAGATGTACGCCATCGTAGAAATTAAAGGATTTCAGTTTAGGGCTGAAAAAAACGCAGTATTACGCGTTCCCTATCTGAATACAGCAGAGCCGGGTCAAACCCTGACCTTTGAAAAAGTTCTTCTGTTGCGTGATGAAGATGGAATTAAAGTTGGTCAACCTGTTGTAGAAGGAGCCAGTATTGTTGCCGAAGTTATGGAGCACGGTAAAGGGAAGAAAAAGACCATTTACCATCAGAAAAACCGTAAAGGTTACCGGGTAAAAAAAGGTTACCGCGAAAGTTTTACCGACCTTCGGGTTACAGATATTTTGGTGTAAGGAAAGAGGTGAAAAATGGCACATAAAAAAGGTGTGGGAAGTTCCCGAAACGGACGCAACAGCAATCCCAAATACCGTGGGGTTAAAAAATACGCAAGTGAATCTGTTATAGCCGGTAATATCATTATCCGCCAGAAAGGAACAAAGATTCATCCCGGTAAAAATGTTGGCATTGGCAGGGACTTTACTATCTACAGTTTAATAGATGGCAAGGTTGAATTTTCAACCGGAAGAGAAGGCAGAAAATATGTAAGCGTGTTGCGGCTGAATGAATAACAACAAAAGCGTTAAATGAAGTTTGGAAAGTGGATTTGGTTAAAATAGCAAAATAGCTTCTCAAACTTCGGTGGCAAACCACAAATAAAAGCATAACTTATAATTAAATTCGGGATTTCAGTGTTTCCGGTGTAAAAATATTAAACAGGAGAAGAGAAAAAGATGGGAGCTCAACAAATACTTTTACTCATCCTCAGTATTATTATCATCGGAACAACGATTATAGTAGGTCTAACCCTATATAAGGATCAGGCATATACTGCTGCAAAAACAGCTCTATCCACCGAAGCCAAAGATTATGCAAACAAATTCTGTAATAATTATCAAGCCCTTGCCGGGCAAAAGACAGAGGACTCGGTTTCAGTTTTTCCGGATACCGCTCAATTAGGAAATTATGCGGGTTGGGATGCTAATTCTATAACTACAGAAGCCGGAACTTTCAGCATCGCTGCCGTTTCCGATACCAGTGTTTCTATAACCGGTTATGCCAAAGCCCGAAGAAAGGATAAAAGTCCCCAAGTTACGGTTACCATCACCTTACCCGAAGGCAAAATAACAGTTGCGGAAAAGGATCGGGTAACCAAGTGATAAGATTGATAGAAGGGTGATTGTGCTTGACATAATAATACCCTGCCAAGAGTTGAATAACACAAGATAATAAATCCGGTTTTGGAGGTAAAAATGGAAATCCGGGACAATTTATATTACACAGAGAGCCATGAATGGGTTCATATAGTTGATGATATAGCTACCATCGGGATTAGTGATTTTGCGCAGCACGAACTTGGTGATATTGTTTTTGTGGAACTCCCCGAAGTAAGACAAAATGTAGCAGCCGGCGAACCCTGTGGTTCAATTGAAGCTGTTAAAGCAGTGGAAGACCTCATTTGTCCAGTTAGCGGCATTGTTGAGGAAAAGAATATAGAGCTGGAGGATAGTCCGGAGCTAATCAACAAGTCGCCTTACGATGAAGGTTGGTTATTCAAAGTTAAAATGTCCGGTTCCGAAGAATTGGAAAATCTGCTAACGGCAGCAGAGTATCAAAAACTAATTCCCTGACTGTAACCTTATTTCTAAAGCAATCAGTGATTACCAAGGACGGTCATTTTCTTATTATTCTTTCTGCACCCTCAGGTGGTGGCAAGAGCACCATTTTAACTGAAATTCTAAAAGTTGCCGATAATATTGATTATTCCGTTTCTTTCACTACCCGAAGTCCCCGGGGAACTGAGCAAAATGGAATTCACTATCACTTTGTTAGTGAGGAAGAGTTTCAGCAGCGTATTGCTGAAGGTGATTTTTTGGAATATGCCAAGGTTTTCGGAAACTGGTATGGCACTTCCAAAAGTTTTATTAAAAAATGTCTGGCGGGTAAGCGTCATGTGATAATGGATATAGATGTGCAAGGTGCTTCTTTTATTAGCGCTACCGATATTCCTTATGTGAAGATTTTTATTTTACCGCCTTCTATGGAAGTGCTAAAACAGCGTTTAGTTTTACGGGCAACGGATAGCGAAGAAGAAATTGCCAAACGCCTGCAAATTGCCCAAGAAGAAGTTGCCTATATTCCTCAGTATCAATATCTGGTAATTAATGATAATTTAGAGATAGCTGTGCAGGATATTTTAGCTATTATCCGGGCTGAAGAAAACCGGGTTTGCCGCTACAAACATCCTGCGGAAGATTTTATAATTTAGGAGAAAATAGATGATTAACGAAAAACTTGAGACCTTTCTGGAAAAAGCCGATATGAACTTTCTGTTCTGCCTTTTAGCGCAGTTAGAGGCATATCGCTTACTTCAATTTCCTACTTATGTAAGGCAGAAATTTGAAGATAAAATAGCCATTTTGGCTATGAACCATGTTGCTGAAAACGAAGTGCCGGATTATATTACCGAACTGGCTGAAGCAGAACTTGCCGCAGCCCAGGAAAAAATCTTTATGGAAGAAGAAAGCGCTGAAGAAGAAGCAGAAGAAACGATTGATGATTCCGAGAAATTCATAGAAGAACTTTCAGACACCGAAAGCTTTGAAGATGAAGAGGACGAAGAGGAAGAGGAAGAAGAGGAAGAAGAAGATTTTTACGACGACAACGAGGATAACGAAGACAACAACGAAAATTAAACTATGTCTGTAAATGCTTTACGCCAATACCTGGAATTCTTAAAAAATAGCGGTATTAAAGAACTTTATCTGCCGGAGAGCAATAACCAAAAACGCCTGAACGAACTTCAACACCAATATTCCAACTGCACAAAGTGCTCCCTTTCTCAGTCACGCCATAATTTTGTTTACGGAGAAGGCAATCCCAATGCCCTTGCAATGCTGATTGGAGAAGGACCCGGCGAACAGGAAGACAAAACCGGCAGACCTTTTGTAGGAGCTGCAGGTCAGCTTTTGGAAAAAATGCTGGCTGCCATAAATCTTAAACGCAGTGATGTTTATATCGCCAATATTGTAAAATGCCGTCCTCCGGGAAACCGCAATCCCGAAGCCGATGAAAGAAGAGCTTGTTTACCCTATTTGCTGGAGCAGATTCAAATTATCCAGCCCAAATTGTTGCTGCTTTTAGGATTGGTTTCAGCTCAAACCCTGTTGAATAATAATAACACTCTGGGATGGCACAGAGGGAAAATTCATTATTTTATGGATATCCCGGCTTTGGTAACCTACCATCCTTCAGCTTTATTAAGAAATCCGGAATGGAAAAAACCTGCCTGGGTGGACTTGCAGGAATTCCAGAAAGAATACGAAAAATTGCGTCTTGAAACTGTTCGCTAAGGGGTTCCAAAATTCCCTGCAATTACTAATCAATGATGTTCAGCTCTAAAAAATCCCCCTTCCCCATTTTTCTATTTCAGCTTCCTTTAGCTCTTCTCATCACCTTTCTTTTTGTTTTTTCGGCTTTAGGTTTGGAAGCCCGTTTTGCCATTTATGGCGATACCAGAAGCAATCCCGAAATTCATCGGCAAATAGTTCAGCAGATTGTTAATCACCAACCCGAGGCAACTTTTCATACCGGCGACTTGAACAGTTCGGGCAAAACGCAAAAAGAGTATGACAATTTTTTGCAGATTATCTCTCCCTTATGCCAATTTAATCGTTTCTTTCCAGCACGCGGTAATCACGAAAAAGACCTTGCCCTGTTTTTGCAGAATTTTCCTTATCTGAATGGCAGTTCATATTACACCGTTTATCAGGATAGCATTCGCTTCATCATTCTGGATAGTGTTTTAGACCTTTCCCCGGGCTCCGCACAATTCAATTGGCTGCAAAAACAGCTAAAAGTGGATATCCCTTCCCTGCTTATTTTACATCACCCGGTTTTTTCTTCCGGAGAGCATAGCGACGAGCTTGGTTTGCAGCTTTTTTTGCCTGAACTTTTGCAAAATTCATCCGTGAAAGCTGTCTTCAGTGCCCACGATCATAATTACGAGCGTTCTGAATTTAAGGGTATAACCTATATTGTGACAGGTGGTGGAGGAGCTCCTTTAAGGGAAAACAAACACGAAAATCCCTATTCCCTGGTTTTAATTAAAACCTATCACTACTTAATTGGAGAGCGAGAAGGGAAATCAATTATCTTTAAGGTTTATGGCTTGGATCATAACATCATAGACAGCTTTACTTTAAAGGATATGTAATATGTCTCATCCCAATGTCTTAGCTATTCATGATCTCTCCGGTTTTGGAAACACTTCTTTAATGGCAATCATCCCGATTATGAATAGGATGGGAATTGAAGTTACCGCTATGCCCGGAGCATTACTTTCCACCAATACCGATTATCCTGATTATATTTTGCAGGATAACACCGACCTTTTAAAAAAGACCCTAAGGCACTGGAAAAAGCTGCAGCTGCGTTTTGATGCCATTTATACCGGTTTTCTGGGTTCACCGGAACAGGCATATCTGTTGCTGGAAAATCTACCTTTCTTCATGAAAAAAGAGACAGTGGTTTTGGTTGACCCCGTTTTAGCGGATGAAGGAAAATTATACAGTTGTTACACTTGGGAAATGGTGGAAGCAATGCGCTGCCTTATTTCTATCAGCGATATTATTACCCCCAATTGGACAGAGGCAATTTTTTTAACGGGATGTAAAAATATGCCGGAATTAAACACGGGTCAGGTTCAAGAATGCTGTGCCCGATTAGCCGCTTTAAACCCAAAACATATTGTTATTACCAGTGCCCCAAATTCTCAAAGGGAATTTTCTTCAGTTGCCTATTTTGCCGCTGAAAACGATTTTTTCCGGGAATTTAAATGTAACTATGCCCCAGTTGTTTTTCCGGGAGCAGGAGATTGCTTTTCCGCAATGCTTTTAGCCGGTATTTTAAATAGCTTTGACATCGTGCAATCTATAAAAGGAACTATCGCTTTTATGCAAAAAGCAATAGAAATAAGCATCCCGGTTGTGCAAGATAGAAAAACAGGCATTGACCTTGTTTCTGCCCTGAAAAAAGACCCCCGCCTCTTCTTTTCGCACAAAGAGTAACAGCACTTATTTTTTACAAAGAGAAAAAGAGAAAAAGAGATAACTAAGGAAAAAAGGTTGAGAAAGTTGAGAAAGTTTAGAGGGTTGAAATATCTTACACTCCTTTAGGGCGACATCGTAATGCTGACGTCCTCGTCAACCTCGCGGATACAAAGGTTTATAATGCTGAGAAAGTTTAGAGCGTTGAAATATCTTAAACTCCTTTAGGGCGACATCGTAATGCTGACGTCCTCGTCAACCTCGCGTAAAATTCACGATGTAACCGGCTCAGGTTTTGACTAACAATTTTCACCTGCCTTCAATGAAACCACACCCCACCCTCTTTTTCACTTACAATCGCACTACAACTGGTTTCCAAACCGAAAAATTGTGAGTTAAAACAAGAACCTGCACGCTGGCAACCAAGCCAAACCAACCCTCAAATTCCACAATCGTGAAATAATGTTTTTTTTCACATTCGCAGAGTTGGGTTGGAACTGTTCAGAAATAGCTACTTCAAGGCAAAATTCTGTTTTAACTCTAAACCGAGCTTCAGCTTTGACAGTATCGGACAAAGGATAAATTTCCTGTTGCTTCTGCATATAGTTGCAACCACAAAAAGAATCGGTTTAGAGTCAAAACAGAAAGTGCAACCGGCGGGGAAGTTTTGACTTACAATTTTCACCTGCCTT
>DAONFA010000011.1:0-17476 GCA_035403355.1 Candidatus Cloacimonas sp.
GCGACCCTCAGCTTGGAAGGCTGATGCTCTAGCCAACTGAGCTACTCCCGCTGGCTACAGTATAGTTTATGGTGGAGAGGGGAGGATTCGAACCTCCGAAGGCGTCCGCCGACAGATTTACAGTCTGTTCCCTTTGACCGCTCGGGAACCTCTCCACTCATTACACTTCTTTAATCGCTGGAGCCGATGAAGGGAATTGAACCCCCAACCTATTGATTACAAATCAATTGCTCTACCTTTGAGCTACATCGGCAACAAGTTTCGTCATAAAGTTTTAACACCCTGTTTTTGTCAACTGCTTTTTTTGTATCACTCTATATTCTTATTGTCTTTCACATTTGGAGCTAACAAATTTTACCCTCCGTTTCTGTCAATACTTTTGCCCGCATTTTTTACTAATAGCTATTACATATTGGAGATTATGAAGAGATCAGTAGTTTTTATAAACAGTGGTAAAAAGCTCCGGGTTAAAAAAAGTAGCAAAATCAATCACCGAAACACCAACAATCTTACGCAGCTGAAAGAAATCAGGTTCTCCCTGTTCCAGATAACACTTTCGTAAAAGTTCCGAACAATATAATCGGGATGAGTCATTGAGATCAAAATCGTTATCAAAAGGGATTTTTTGTTTTAAAAGCACAAGACATCTTGCTTTCATTGAAACAGAATTCAGTTTTTTATGATAACGGATAATGCAAATACGATTTTGTTTTGCCTCCCGCACAAATTCTTCCAGGGTGTTAATGCGTATGCCATCTATATCAGAAAGGGATTTAGAAATAGTATGAATCACCTGATATTGACCATCAATCTTAAAAATAAAACCGCAATGAGACATTCCCTCAGCAGCAGGAAAATTTCTGGCTATCAGCTCTGAAAATACACTATTACCCTTTCTGAGAATTACATCACCATCTTTCAGTTGCAGTATAGATAGCGGAGGAAATTCACAATTTTTTTCTTCAGATAAATTGGCAGTTCGGCTGGAGAATCTTGCTGAACTGCCAATTAATAAAATTATTATTGAGGTAAGACCTAATAGGGTAAGGTCTTTAAAGGACATTACTTTCCTTTAATCTCTACCAACCATTTACCGTCTCGTTTAACCATATTCAGATCAAAGTCGTCTTGTTTTCCATCTTCAGTAGTATATTTAACATTGACGGTAGCGCTGTCTCCAGTAACCTTCGTTTCACCTAAGGTAACATCTTTCACCTTAAACATAGAGAACATACCAAGCATTTCTTTGCTTTCCGGGGTGGAGAGTTTTTCCATCGTTTTCACATCCTGGCTCTTCCAGGCAGAAACAAATTTTTGGGCAACACTTTCCGGACCCTTTGCACAGCCCATAAGAATTAAAATTAGGGCAAGGGCGACGATTACGATCAGTAATTTTTTCATTGTTACTCCTTAACAGGTTTTAATAATTTCATTCTTTTTAATATTATTGTCGTGTCAAGCATTTTTTTTCAAGAGGATTTTTTCTCCGATTACTTTTTTCCTCTTTATTAGAAACCTTGAATAATTAGCTCAAATAAGGTAGTAATCTCAATTGGAAGTTATAATTAGGCATCGTATTGCCGAATTCTAATTATGAAATCTTAACCTCTGTAAGTTATGCTAAATTTTGCAGTAAATCCGGTTTCTCTTTTTGTTAACTTGCCAAAATTGCTGCCTATTGGTTAATCTCGTTTTGTTTTAAAAAATCCATTGCTATCTTATAAATAGAGGAAATCTTTAAAGCGTATGAATTATTATATTTGATACGCCAGCATAGCAAAAAAGGGATTTGAAACAGGATAACTTATAGTTTATCTGGGGTTATGGAAAAATATGTTGACCGCAGCTTGTCCTTTTTTAAAATGACATTATTATATTTCATATAGGTTGATTAAATATGGCTAACTCCAATAACGATATTCTTAAAGAAGAGCTTAAAAAAAACAGATATACAAGATTATGTAAATGTCCACCCAGTCATATAAATTGTATGACAGCAAAAGAATGGCTAACATCTCAACTGGGTGTATGGCAATTTATTTATGAAAAAAGGGATATAAGAGATAAAAACATTCATCCTGCAACATTTCCTATAAGCTTAGCCAAGAAAGTTATCAGCTTATTTTCTCATGAGGGTGAACTTGTTGTTGATCCTTATGTAGGCAGTGGAACAACTTTGGTTGCGGCGCAAGATTTAAACAGGACTTGTTTAGGATTTGATTTGAAGAAGGAATATATTGAAATCTGCAACAACAGATTAACGCAACAGAATGCCTTCAATAGCTGTCAACAGATTCCTATTGAAGATGATGCCAGAAATATTAATCAATATCTGCCTAAACAATCAATTACACTAATCTTCACCTCTCCACCCTATTCCAATTTATTGAATAGAGAAAGAAAGAATAAATCAAGAAGAGACAGAGATAATGGTCAGCTGAATAAAATTGAGCAATATTCCCAAGATGAAAGAGACCTTGGAACCTATTCAGCTGAAAAATGGACTTTGGCTATGGGAGATATTTTTGAAAATTTATTACCGTTAATGAAAGATAAAGGACATTGTGTTATCAATGTTCCCGATTTCTGGTGGGAAAATAAAAGAATTACTTTACATATATCCTTAACCGAAGAGCTTAGAAGAAGAGGATTGGAACTTCGCAATATCATTATCTGGGACAGAACCAATATAGTTAATAATATTGGCATCTTTGGATGGCCCAGCAATTATATCACTATGGGAACAACTTTTGAATATTTGCTTGATTTTTGGAAACCTCCAAGCGAGATAGAAAAATGAGGATAATATTATGCTTGTAGTTACAAAAGATAATTTGATAACAAGTTTAGAAGACATTAGAAATTTAGGGTGGGTTGAAAATTTAAGAGTTGGAAATGCAGGATCAATCGGTAATACTCTTGAAGATTTATTAGGTATAAAAGAAAATAACTTGGCTATTGCTAATGCGGGAGAATGGGAACTAAAAACTAAAAGAAGGAATTCGACCTCTTTAACTACATTGCTCCATAATGAACCTTCACCACGAAAAGCAGGAATTGTATCCAACTTATTATTACCTTACTATGGTTGGAGGCATCAAGAAGCGGGACAGAAATATCCAGATTCAGAATTAAGTTTTAGACAGACAATATATTGTAAAAGATATAGTGATAGGGGATTCACAGTAGAATTGGGCAAAAAAAAATGAAAGATTATTATAAGATTTGACGCTACGAAGGTTGACCAAAAACACAGAAACTGGCTTAAAACAGTTGAACAAAGGATAGGTCTTGGTAACTTGGATCCTGAACCTTATTGGGGCTTTAGTGATTTAGCAGCACATATTAGGACTAAACTTACCAATTGTTTTTTCATTCTGGTAGATGTGAAAAAAGAGAAGGGGAAAGAGTATCTGCAATATAATGATATAAAAATGCTGAGTAATTTTTCTATGGATAAGTTTATAAATGCTCTTGAGAAAAACTTAATCTATATTGATTTTGATGCAAGAACAGGTCATAATCACGGCACAAAGTTTAGAATCAGAGAAACTAATCTACCATTACTGTATGAGGATGTTACTCCATTATAGAAAAATTATGTTCCTAATACAAGAAATGCAACTTCCATATTAATTTACTGATTTTTAAGGATTTTGGGCAAGAGAAAATAATTGGTCTGGGATGAAGAGGATTATAAGGATTATTGGGATTTTTAAAACAATATTTACCTGAAAGCCCTATAGGGTGCCATCGTAATGCTAACCTCCTGGTCAACCCACCTCTTACTTTTGTTTCTTTACCGAAAGGCAAACGCTAACGAAACACCAGTGTTACAACTAAACGACGAGGATGTCGTTTTTCCGGAAGGTTGACCTCCTGGTCAACCTCTTCGGGTGCTTGAACGATGAGGATGTCGTAAGCCTCTCGTTGGAAAGGTTTTGCCTCCCTTAGCCCTCAGCTCTCTGCCAAAAGCCCTTTTGGGTGACGCAATAATAGCGAAGAGTGCGTAAGCCCCTCGGAAAAGTTACAATGCAGACGGCGGAAGGCTTTTACTTCCAATTTTCAACTGCCTTCCCTAAAAACTACATTCCACGAACTTCTCACTAACAACCAAACTCTAACTGCTATCCGCATTGAAAATTGTAAGTTAGACCAGAATGGACTATAGCTGACTCCTATCTTTCTTTCCTAAAGCTGTTAATCTATCGTTCAACATACCTTAATCAAGCGTTAACTATTAACGCTTGATAAAGGTTAGATAAGCGCTTGATTTATGCTCTTAAGTAATGGCAAAAAGCAGGAAAGAAGAAAAATATAAGCCGGAGCTTTCCGTGCTTGACAAAAACCTATCAATGCAAATAAATGTTCAAAATTAGCATTTTTTTTGTTTACCAACTTCAAAATTAACGAAAACAGAGGATAAAATGCAGGAAATTATCATTGACGGCAATTCCTTAACCTTAGAGGCAGTGGAACAGGTTGCCCGTTATAATGTTCCCATTCGGCTATCGGAATCCAGTAAGGAAAAAGTGGCTAAATGCCGTGCTTATGTAGATAAAATAATAGAAAACGGCGAAATTGTTTACGGGTTGAATACCGGTTTCGGCAAATTCAGCACTGTAACTATCCCCAAGGAAAACATAGCGGAACTGCAATTAAATTTAATTCGCAGTCATTCTACAAACATCGGTGAACCCTATTCTGAAGAACAGACGCGGGCAATAATGCTTTTGCGTATTGCGGTCTTAGCTAAAGGTCACTCCGGCATTCGGTTAGAGACCTTGGAAACCCTGGTGCAAATGTTGAATAAAGGAATTCAGCCAATAATTCCTATGCGGGGTTCAGTTGGAGCCAGTGGCGACCTTTCTCCGCTTTCACATTTGGCTTTAGTGCTGATTGGTGAAGGAGAAGCAATTTATAAAGGAGAGCATCTTTCGGGTGAAAAGGCAATGCAAAAAGCGGGTATAACTCCTGTCCAACTTGCTGCCAAGGAAGGGCTTGCGCTAAATAACGGCACTCAAGTTATGACTGCTTTGGGGGTATTAAACCTTTTGGAAGCAGAGCGTTTGTGTCGTTCTGCCGATATTATTGCTGCAATGAGCATTGATGCCTTAAAAGGTACTCCCAAAGCATTTGATGAATTGATTCATAATTTACGACCCCATCCCGGGCAGAAAATATCCGCCAAAAACATCAGAACCCTTTTGGAGGGAAGTCCTTTACGCGAATCCCACTTAAATTGCGGTAATGTTCAAGATGCTTATAGTTTGCGGTGTACCCCTCAAGTTAATGGTGCGGTGAGAGATGCCTGTGCTTATGTGCGAGGTGTTTTGGAAATAGAAATAAATTCGGCAACGGATAATCCGCTAATATTTCCTGATGAGGGTAAAGTTATTTCCGGGGGAAATTTTCATGGTGAACCCCTGGCTATTGCGTTGGATACATTAGGTTTGGCAATTAGTGAGCTGGCTTCCATTTCTGAACGCCGAATTGAACAGATGTTGAATTCGGCTCTTTCGCGTGGACTTTCGCCATTTTTGGCAACCCGTCCGGGGATTGATTCCGGTTTTATGATTCAGCAAATGACGGCTGCTTCGCTGGTTTCGGAAAATAAAGTGCTGGCTCATCCTGCCTGTGTGGATTCCATTCCCACTTCTGCTAATCAGGAAGATCATGTTTCAATGGGGTCAATCTCGGCGTTAAAGCTTTGCCAAATTGTGCAAAATGTGGCTTCTGTTCTGGGAATTGAACTGCTAATTGCCTGTTCTGCCTTAGACCAAAGAGAATTTCCTTCTTCTGTTATTTTGGAAAAGGTGAAGGCAACTCTGCGGGAAAATGTTGCTCCTCTAAATGGTGATAGAATTATGTATCCCGATGTAAATAAAGCAATTGCGCTGGTGCGTTCTGGTTGTTTAGAGGAAATTTGTCCTGAAATTGATTGACAAGATTATGCTGTTTTACGGCTGTTGATTTATGAAATTCAGGGATATATTTATCTGTCTGCTTTGTTTTGCGGGTGTTTTTGCCTGCGAAGTGAATACAATGTTTAATGCCCGTAACTATTTTAATTCGGCACAGTCCAGACCTCTAACCAGTAACGGCAGGCCTAATGCCCAGGCAATTGATGAATATACTAAAGCGATTAAAAAATGCGGGAAAATTATTGAGACAGATAAAAAAGGAAAAAGGGTGGAAGAGGCATACTATTTGATGGCGAAATCCCTTTACTACAAAGGCAATAGCGCTTTTCAGGCAAAAGATCAGTTCCAAAACCTTGTTATCCGTTTTCCCGAGAGTAAATATGTTCCCGAAGCATATATTTATATTGCCAAAATTTTGCGGGAGACCAATCAACCCAAAGAGGCGGAAAAATTGCTGGATGAATTTTTGCGTAATCCCAAATTTCGCAAACAGCATCCTCAGGCGTTATCCGCTTTAGCTGATTTTGCCATTAAAGATAAGGACTTTATTAAAGCCCAACACTATCTGGAAAGGATAATTACGGAATATCCTAAAACCAAAGAATACCGCGAAGCATATTTCCTGTTCGGTAAGAATTATTATGAGCAAAAGGATTATGATAAATCGCTGGAAGCATTTAAAACAATGCAGAAAGCACGCGGCATAGATAAGGAAAAAAAACTGGAAGGAACCTATTACATTGGCTTGAATGAATTGGAACTGGGACAAGCGAATAAAGCATTAAAGACAGCAAAAGGGCTAATCAGAACTGAAACCCGTCCTGATAAAATTCCTTTTGTGCGATTACTGAAAGCCAGAGCTCACATTGCTTTGGGAGATACAACCGAGGCAAGAACCGAAATTGAATTTATCACCAAAAATTATCCGCGCACCGAGGGCTCTGCAGGTGCCTATTATTACCTGGCGGAAAACTATTATTACAATCAGGGCAAAATTCCCCAGGCAATAACTAATTATAATAAAGTGCGCATTGAATTTTCCAATTCTCCTTTGGCAAAAATCGCTCAAGCAAAAGCTTCCGCTTTGGGTTCAGTTGCTCCCCGCGCTGGTCTTGATTGTGAAACCGGTCTTTCCCAGTTTTTAGATTACCAATATCAAGCGGCGGAAAGTTTTTTGAATGTTCTGGCGATGCCGGATTCTGCGGTTGCCCGTTATAAAATTGTGATTGCCCAAAAGAATAGTTTAATAGCCAGAAGGGATTCTATTCGGACAGCATTGAACAAAAATAACGCTCTTCTGGATTCGCTGAAGGCAATCTTGCCTGCAACCATTATTCCCGTTACGGATAGTTCGGGAACCTTAGAACAAACAGAACTTCCTGTGGCACAAAGTGATACTACAGCTGTAAAAGCGGTTACTGATACTTTGGCAGAGGTTATAATCAACGAATCGGATAACGAACAAACCCTTGCCGATACCTTAAAAACAGCAGAAGTAGAAATTCCTTTAGCCGATAGTTTACAACAGGAAGTGGTAATTTCCGAAGGCGATTCTTTGGCTTTTAGAGAAGAAATAAATATTTTTAACCCGCTGCCCGATTCTCTTGCCACAGAAGAAAAACCGGAATTTGTCTCTCCCAATGCAAATTCAGAAAGCGATTCGCTAACTTTGGCAATTGGGCAACGCATTCAAGCCCTGGAAAAAGAAAACGCACAATATAGCCAGCGCCTGGAAAAACTGGATGAAATTATTGAGCGTTTTGACAGTGAAATAATTCCTTTCTGTATGTTTGCCATTGGTTCCATCTATCATAATCTTTCTCCGGAACTTCCTGAAAATGGTGAGATTATGGCTAAAATGCAGGAACAATACCCGGAAAACAAATTTACTAAAGCCCTAAATGCCCTGCAAAATAATTTGCCCGTCCGTCTGATTGACCCGCGGGAAGAAAGAATGGAACAGCTTTTAGACAGTTATTTAGAGAATATTACCACTGCTCCTGATTCTGCTCTTGTCGGCTTACAGGAACTAACAAACTCACCTTATCATAAAATTAAGCTGGCTGCCAATTTCCGTTTGGGTTGGTATTACAGTTTTGAAAATATGGATACTCTGCTGGCAAAGCCCTACCTGAAAGCTGTTTTAGATGAACCCGAAGCTGGCGAATTTGCCACGGTAGCGCGTAGATTCTTTGATGGCAATAACTTCCTTTTAAGAGGTGCCCCTCCTGTAGTTATTCCTCAAAATGATACTACGGCAGTTGATTCTACCGGAGTGGAACAGCCGGAAAGCATTAAGGAATGGAATTTTCCTACTCCCGCAGAAATTTATGCAACCCTGCCGGATAGTTTAAAAATGTATAGCGGTATTCCCGTGCTGATGGATTCTCTGGCGAAAGCTGTTTCACCTCCTGAAGATAAAACGGAAGAGCAAATTTCAGTTCCGGAAATGGAAAGCCCGGTTGATAATCCTGTCCCTGCTTCCCCGGAAGAGGTTATTCCGGAAAAAAAAGAGGAACCGCCACTTGAATGAAGTGGTTGAAACACCCGGTTTCCGGTCAACATTTCTATCTTAAAGCCGCTGTTTTTTTAACAGGTCTGGCAATTGGATTGGATTCTTCGCTGCGTCAGCTGGTTATTCAGCTGCTTTTAATTTTGGCTGTTTTGGTTCTGGAACCGCAGCTCTATCTTGCTTTGCTTGCTGCTATAAAAAAATTACTGCCTTTCTTTGCGGGCTACTGGGTTTTTGCTACTCTTTTTGCCCAGGAATTTCTAACAACCGTGTTTTTCAATGTGCAGATTTTATATCTGATTGCGGTTACGGTATATGTTTTGGGGAATGTGAAAATGGAGCAAATAGCATACCAGAGCAGATTTATCCGAAAATGGAAACCGGTAAATTCTCTCTTCTTTTATCTCTTTGCTACAGTGTTCTTTACCAGGTCTTTTTTTACCGCCTACAAAGAGCTGAAACTATCTAAAGAAAGCAATCTTTCTTTAGCTCAACTTTTTAGCGTGTTGGCTAATGTTTCTGCGCTTTCTCCGGAAATTAGTGATACAGTAACTAATCTGCTGAGTTTTGAGAGAGCAGAGAAAACTGTTAATCGCCGAGCTAACTATTTAGGGATATTTATCTTAGCCCTTTTAGTGATAGTTCATAGTTTATAAAGAGGTTGTTTATGTCACGCTATTTAATCCATATCTGTTATGATGGCACTGGCTATTGCGGATGGCAAAAACAGAAGAACGGCCTTGCTATTCAGGAAGTGATGGAAGAAGTTCTGGCAATATTTGCCGGGGAAAAATCAGCTATTATTGCTGCCGGAAGAACTGATGCAGGAGTTCATGCCTTAGGACAGTATGCGCATTTTGATTATTGCGGTTCAATGCAAGAGAAGCAATTACTTTTAGCTTTCAACAGATATTTGCCTGCGGATATTCAAGTGCTGGAGATATTGAAAGTAAGCCCTTGTTTAAATGCCCGCTATCAAGCTTATGAACGCAATTATCGCTATTTGCTGGCTAAGGAAAGAACACCTTTCAACAGGAATTACAGTGGTTTTTTGCCTCACCTGAAACTGGACTTGGGAAAAATGCAAGCCGCTGCCAAATACATTATGGGAAAACACGATTTTTCTTCTTTCGGACGCAGCAATCCGGAAGTTCCCAATCGGATATGCGATTTGCAACAAATAGAAATAAACGAATCGGAAAGCTACTTTATTTTTGATTACCGGGCAGACCGTTTTTTGCATAATATGGCACGGAGAATTACCGGAACTTTGGCAAATATGGCACATTTAGACCTGCCTCCCGAAACAATTTTAGCCATTTTAGAAAACAGATGCTCACGCCAGAATTTGGTGATAACTGCTCCTGCCTCAGGACTTTATCTAACGGAAGTAAAATATCCACCAAAGTTTCTTGACGAATCTTACACTCCTGATTTTGAGGAAAAGGAAACAGCAAATTCCGCTATGCCTAACGGTATAAAATAAAAAAGGTAAGGAACAGAAAAATGAGATATAACATCCCTCGCGGAACTTTTGATATTCTGCCTGAAGTTAGCTATAAATGGCAGTTTTTGCAGGGTAGCTTTCGTAAAATGGCTACTTGCTTTGGTTATCAGGAAATTACTACCCCCGTTTTTGAAGTAGCGGAACTCTTTGAACGCAGCTCCGGAGAAAGCTCCGATGTTGTTCAAAAAGAAATGTATCGCTTTCAGGATAAAAAAGGCAGGGAATTTGCCTTAAGGCCTGAAGGAACGGCTCCCGTAGTTCGCAGCTACATAGAAAATCATTTGGATAAACTTGCTTCCCGCACAAAGCTGTTTTATTTAGGACCGATGTTTCGTTATGATCGTCCGCAGGCAGGTAGATACCGTCAATTTTATCAGTATGGCATAGAATTTATCGGCAGCAACAATCCCTTTTACGATGCGGAAGTGATAGCTATTGCTTATTTATGGCTTAACAGCTTGGGCTTAAAAAACTTGCGTTTGGAAATTAACAGTGTGGGTTGTCCTACCTGTTCTGCTGTTTATGATAATGTATTGCGGGAATATTATAGACCCTTTTTACCAAAACTATGCCCCGATTGTGTGAAACGACTGGAAATAAATCCCCGTCGCCTATTGGATTGTAAAGTCCCTTCCTGTATAGAATTTAGAAAGAATGCACCCTCGCAAATGGATTATTTGGATGAACCCTGTAAACAGCATTTCGCTGCTGTTTGTAACTATCTGCAAGCAATGAATATTACTTACACTGTAAATCCGGGAATAGTTCGTGGACTGGATTATTATACAAACACTGCCTTTGAAATTATCTATGAGGGCTTGGGAGCACAAAATTCTCTTGTGGGAGGCGGAAGATACAACGGCTTGATTGAACAAATCGGGGGAAAAAGTATTCCTGCAATCGGTTTTGCCGGTGGTCTTGAACGATTGTTACTTGCCCTGGAGGAAGAACAAATAGAACTTGTGCTGCCACCGAAACCGGATGCCTACTTTGTTTGCGTTGGCGAAAATGCCCGGATGCAGATTCTTCATTATCTAAATGCCTTAAGAACTAAAGGACTTATTGTGGATTACGATCCCGATAAGAACTCTTTAAAAGCACAACTAAAAGCTGCGGATGCCAGCGGGGCAAAGTATGCTGTAATTATTGGTGAAAATGAACTTGCTGCCAAAACTGTGAACCTTAAAAACCTGCAAACCGGAGAACAAATAACTATTCCAATGGATGCAGAACAAACCATAAAAAGTATGAGGACTGAATGAGGGAGTATAGTGTAAGCTACAATAGTTTTTATCATTTATCCCGTATCCTGAAAGCCCCTTAGGGCGACATCGCAATGGTGACCTCCTGGTCAATCCCTTCTTGTGCTTGAACGACGAGGACGTCGTTCTTCCGAATAAAAAAAGCTCCTAAAGAGCTTTGAGGTATCTCAACCTTCTAAACCTTCTCAACCCTCTAAACCTTCATTTCCTTATATGTCTTTCCAATATGAAATGTATATTACAGGTATTTATGGATTTTGGCTTCTATCAGGTTCCTTATTTCGTTCATTCGGGATTCGTTTATTGCCTCGTAACGGGTTACAATTACAGGGGTAGTATTGGAAGCACGAATTAAGCCCCAACCATCAGGGAAAGTTATTCTTGCTCCGTCAATATCATTCACATCATAGCCCTCTTTTTTAAATTCCTCACAAACCTTTGCCACTACTTCAAACTTTTTCTCATCGGGACAATTTGTATGCAATTCCGGAGTATTATATAGTTTGGGCTGATCGGCTAAAAAAGTGCTGACAGGATTAGGCATTTGAGAAACAATTTCACAAAAACGACAGCTGACATAGATCGCATCATCAAAACCCAAGTATCTATCTGCCAAAAAGATGTGTCCACTCATTTCGCCGGCAAATTCTACTCCTATTTCTTTCATAAACATTTTGATATTGGCATGCCCGGTTTTATACATAATCGGTTCACCGCCATACTTTTTGATGTCATTAAACAGGTTCATACTGCATTTCACATCGGCAATAATCTTTTTTCCGGGGTTCTTTTGCAAATAATCCCTTGCCAAAATATTCAGGATCTGGTCTCCAAAAAGCATCTTACCCTGTTCATCCACAACTCCAATTCTATCCGCATCGCCATCCAAACCAATTCCAAGTTCATATTTATTATCTATCACCGCTTTAGCAAGTGCTTCCATATTTTTAGCAATCGTAGGATCAGGATGATGATTGGGAAAATCACCATCGGGTTCACAAAACATCTCTATCACTTCACAGCCCAAACGACGCAAAATTGCAGGTAAATATGGACCGCCAACTCCATTTCCTCCATCCACAATCACTTTTACCGGACGCTGAAGTTTAATTCCCTTTACAATGTAGTCAATGTAGATATCACTCATTTCGTTGTTTTTTACCAGCTTGCCGTTTCCGGTAGCAAATACACCTTTTTGAATGATTTTTAACACCGTTTGCAGTTCATCAGCATAAACACTGCTTAAACCAAGATTTAATTTACAACCATTATATTGAGAAGGATTATGGCTGGCAGTAACCATCGCTCCTCCATCACTTTGCAGTTTCCAGATAGAAAAATATAAAACCGGGGTAGGAACGATTCCTAAATCTATAATATCGCAGCCGGTTGATAAAGCTCCCTGGCTGAAAGCATTCATAAAGGCAGGAGTGGAATGTCTGGCATCTCCTCCCAAAACAATAGTTTTTAAGCTCTTATTCTGTAAATAGGTGCCAAAACCTTTACCGATTAGATAATAAGTATCTTCATCCAGGTCTTCATTCACAATGCCACGAATGTCATATTGACGAAAGATTTCTGCTTTTATCATCTATAACTCCTTTTTCAAGTATTGATTATCTTTTGCAGCACAGGGATAATAGCTTTTATAGCTATAGCCCGATGGGACAGGCGATTTTTCTCTAATGTATTCATTTCAGCGTATGTTTTACCGTTTACGGCAAAAATGCTATCATACCCAAAACCGTTACTGCCATATTCTGCTGTTGTTATTTCACCATCCAATTTACCTTCAATTATAGCAATAATGCCATCGGGAGCAGCTAAAGCCACCGCTGTTTTAAAATATGCCTTCCGCTGCTCTGTATTTTGCATCAGGGATAAGACCTTTTTTCGGTTATCTGAATAGCTGCAGGAATTACCGGCAAAACGCGCAGACATAACTCCCGGAGCATCATTTAAGGCAGCAATGAAAAGTCCCGTATCATCTGCCAAAGTTAGCATACCGCTAAATTTTGCTGCTTCCAGTGCTTTTTTCATCGCATTTTTCAGCAGGGTTTCCTGATCTTCCTCCGAAGGCAAAAAATCGGGCAATTCCTGCAAGAAATGTAAGCGAAACTCTAAAGGTTTAAGCAAATCCTGCAATTCTATCAGTTTATCAGGATTATGAGTAGCAATTAAAATGTCCATTTTCATAAGCGTTTCAGCACATTCTTGATTTTTTGCAGGAGGTGTTTATCCAAAAAGCGATCCGCCAAGGCAGTAATCTTTTGTAAGTGGTCTAATACCTGTCCTTCTCCGCTCCAGTTATCCAAAAGGATTTCAGGGTCAATTTCATTCAAAATCAGATTAAGCCCCAAAACTACCAAAACCAAATCATCCACCAGCCCAATAACCGGAATGAAATCTGGAATAAGATCAATTGGCATCATAACATAAGTGATAATTCCGGCAACAATCATTTTTTGTTTAACGGGGACTCTTTTATCCATTGCCAAACGGCAAACCAGAATAAAGAAATCTGGTAACAGGAATACATATTCACCCAGTTTTCCGCCTAAGGAACCTAATTGTTCTTTTGTCCATCCCATAATCTTTTTTCGCAGGTCTTCATAGAATTTCAGTTTTGTGTCAGCTACATCATTTATAACTTTCGCTTTAATTTTTTCCTGTTCTTCGCGAGGGATTTCTTTGCTTTCAATTACATCATCGTCTTTCATAATAAACCTCCATTTACCTATAATTTAATGATAATTTTAGCGTCAAGCAAATTATTTGAGGTCGAGAGGGCGAGAGGTCGAGAGGGCGAGAAGAAAAGAGTCCTCACTGCCAAATAAATTTGAGGATTGCCCAAAAGATATTTCGGCAGTGAGAACTCCTGCTTTATTGTGTAGCGGAGCTCGCTGGAGCTCCGCATTTTTTACACTGTCATTCCCCTTTTGTCTTTTTCGGCTTGAGGGGAAGGACAGTTTCCTCTAACTAAATATAGATCGTTATTCCTATTTAATCATTTAAAGCGGCTATGGCAGCAGCTACACGAGCAATCGGAACTCTGTATGGAGAACAGCTAACATAGTTCATTCCAACGGAGTGGCAAAATTCCACGCTGCTTGGTTCGCCACCGTGTTCTCCGCAAATTCCAACCTTCAAATTAGGACGGGTTTTTCTGCCGCGTTCCGTTCCCATTTTCACCAGTTCGCCAACTCCCACTCTATCCAAAATTTGGAAGGGGTCTTGTTTCAGCAGGTTTTTTTCCAAATACACGGGTAAAAACACACCTGCATCATCGCGGGAAAAGCCAAAGGTCATCTGGGTTAAATCGTTAGTTCCAAAACTGAAAAACTCGGCGTGTTCGGCAATTTTATCGGCAGTTATGGCAGCGCGGGGAATTTCTATCATTGTTCCAACCAGGTAATCCACGCGTTCTTTCTTTTCTTCAAAGACATTTTCTGCTGTTTTGCGAATAATATCTTCCTGCATTTCAAATTCTGCAGCAGTGCTTGTTAAGGGAACCATAATTTCAGGTAAAACAACAATTCCGCGTGCTTTAACTGCTAATGCGGCTTCAATAATTGCCCGCGCTTGCATTTCGGTAATTTCAGGATAGGTATTTCCCAAACGGCAACCTCTGTGACCAAGCATAGGATTTACTTCATGCAAAGAGGCAACGCGGTTTTTAACCTTTTCCAAAGGAATTCCCATTTCGTCTGCAATTTCCTTTTGGGCAGATTCTTCCTGCGGCACAAATTCGTGCAAGGGAGGGTCTAAAAGACGGATAGTTACAGGAAATCCGTTCATAGCAGTGAAAATGCCTTCAAAATCTGACCGTTGCATCGGCAGTAATTTTGCCAGAGCCGCTCTGCGTCCTGTTTCATCTTCTGCTAAAATCATTTCCCGCATTGACTTAATTCTGTCGCCTTCAAAAAACATATGTTCCGTTCTACAAAGTCCAATTCCCTGAGCGCCAAAATTTCTGGCAACTGTTGCATCTTTAGGAGTATCGGCATTAGTGCGAACTTTCATTCTGGTATATTTATCGGCAAGTTGCATCACGGCACCAAAATCACCGCTAAGTTCAGGGTCCTGAGTATCTATTTTGCCTTCTAAAACCTGTCCTGTAGAGCCATTTAACGAAATCCAGTCCCCTTCTTTATATGCCTTTCCGTTCACAGTCATAGTTCTGTTTTTATAATCAATGTGTAAAGCACCGGCTCCTGCTACACAGCATTTTCCCATTCCTCTGGCAACAACGGCTGCGTGAGAAGTCATACCTCCACGCGCAGTAAGAATTCCTTGGGCGGCTGCCATTCCGCGTAAGTCCTCAGGAGAGGTCTCTTCTCTAACCAAAATAACTTTTTTCTTATCCACAGCCCAGGATTCTGCTTCGTCGGCAAAAAAGACAATTTGTCCGGAAGCAGCTCCAGGAGAAGCAGGTAAACCATTAGCAATCACTTTTGCTTTTGCCAAGCCCTCTTTAGTGAAGACGGGATGAAGAAGTTCATCCAATTTAGCAGGATCAATTCTTTTAAGCGCTGTTTTTTCCTCAAGCATCCCTTCGCGGAGCATATCCATTGCGATTTTGACCATTGCCGGACCCGTTCTTTTGCCGGTTCTGGTTTGTAACAGCCAAAGTTTTCCTTCCTGAATGGTAAATTCCATATCCTGCATCTCGCTGTAATGATTTTCCAGTTTTTTCTGAATGGTAAAAAGCTCTTTATAGGTCTCCGGCATTGCTTCTTCCAGAGAAGGGTATTTACCAAGGCGTTCTTCTTCACTGATACCTGCAAGTTTTGCCCAACGCTGAGAACCAATTTTGGTAATTTGCTGGGGAGTTCTAATTCCAGCTACAACATCTTCACCTTGAGCATTAATCAAATATTCACCGTTAAAAAGGTTTTCTCCGGTTGCGGCATCGCGAGTAAAAGCTACACCCGTAGCGCTTGTATAACCCATATTGCCAAAAACCATTGCTTGCACGGTAACTGCAGTTCCCCATTCATCGGGAATATTATTCAGTTTACGGTAGAACTTGGCGCGGTCATTATTCCAGCTGTTAAAAACGGCAAAAATAGCACCCCAGAGTTGTTCCCAGGGGTCATCCGGGAATTTTTTACCGGTTTTTTCCTCAACTGCCTTCTTGAATAAAGTTACCAAATTTTGCAAATCTGTAGTATTCAGTTCCAAATCACTGCTGATGCCGCGTTCTTTTTTCACACTGTTAATAATCACTTCAAAAGGATCAATTTCTTCTTTACTTTCTGGTTTAAGACCTAAAACTACATCAGAATACATTTGCACGAAACGACGATAGCTATCCCAGGCGAATCTTTCGTTATTGGTCTTTTTAATTAAACCCTGAATAGTTGTTTCATTCAAGCCCAAATTAAGGATTGTATCCATCATTCCCGGCATTGAAGCCCGGGCACCTGAACGCACTGAAACCAAAAGAGGATTTTCAGCAGAGCCAAATTGCATATTAACAAGACCTTCTATATGTCGGACTGCATTTTGGACATCATCTTTCAATATTTCTCTCAGTTTGGCAGAACCCAGTTGGTTATATTCAGTGCAAACTTCTGTCGTAATAGTAAATCCGGGAGGAACCGGAACGCCAATTAGATTCATTTCTGCAAGGTTGGCACCTTTTCCTCCGAGGAGATTTTTCATTTCAGCACTTCCTTCGGCTTTTCCATTTCCGAAGAGGTAAACTCTTTTAGGTGTATTCATTTATCCTCCATAAAGTTAACATCATTAAAGATATGTTATTATCTGTCAAAATCTTTTCTCTGGCAAATCTGTCAATAGCTTTCTTGCTTTCTCCTCTAAAAAAGCATCAGCATTTTTTAGCTGCTCCTGCTTTCCTGTAACAGCTCTAACTAAAACAAAATTCTGCAGGTAAGCGAGGTTTTATATCCGCGAGGTTCTTCTTCCACGGTAATAAATATGCATCCTGTAACCTGTTGTTTTCCGATCGGAGATAGAGCACTTTTCTCTTACTTGTTCTTTTAATGACCATTTAACGATTCTTTAACGATTCCTTAACGGCGTTAAAGCAGCGTTAAAGAATCGTTAAAACTGCATAACCTGAACCTTCAAGGATAAAGTGGTAATTTGGAAGCAGCCAATCAAATAACCCAGAGGTGGGTTGACCGGGAGGTCAACCTTCCGGGAAGGATAAAGTGGTAATTTGGAAGCAGCCAATCAATTAGCCCAGAAGTGGGTTGACCGGGAGGTCAACCTTCCGGGAAGGATAAAGTGGTAATTTGGAAGC